>CAVEKJ010000047.1:0-10484 GCA_963616205.1 Prevotella sp. | reverse complement strand
TAGTATCCAAATTATTTGCGAAAGTATTTTTGGAAAGAACATACCTTTTGGACAGATGGATATTTCGCCTGTAGTGTAGGGAATATATCAGAAGAGATGTTGCGAAGATATATAGAAAATCAAGGATAGAAAGGCGGTGACAGCAGATGTTAAAAGCGTATAAATACAGAATATATCCCAATAATGAGCAGAAAATACAGATTGCAAAAACTTTTGGCTGTTGTCGCTTTGTGTATAATCAGACACTTGCATATCGTAAAGAGAGATATGAAAAAGAACAAAAATCTGTCAATAAAACAGATTGCAATAATTATTGCAACAGGGAATTAAAGAAAGAATATGAATGGCTGAAAGAAGTGGACAAATTTGCCCTGACAAATGCAATTTACAATATGGATGCTGCATATCAGAAATTCTTTAAGGAACATGCAGGTTATCCAAAGTTTAAGAGTAAACATGACAATCATAAGTCATACACAACAAATTTTACAAACGGCAATATTACAACAGATTTCGAGAAAAACAAAGTAAAGCTGCCTAAATTAAAAGATGTAAAAGCAAAATTGCATAGAAATTTTAGCGGGCAAATAAAATCTGCAACGGTATCACAAGCTCCGAGCGGAAAATATTTTGTATCTGTTTTAGTGGAAACAGAACATGTAGAATTGCCACATACAAATCAAAATACAGGGATAGATTTAGGTGTTAAGGATTTATGTATTACATCTGAAGGGAAGAAATACGAAAACCCCAAAACCATCAGGAAATATGAAAAGGAACTGACAAAGCTGCAAAGACAATTAGCACATAAAGAAAAGAGAAGTCAAAATTACTACAAAACAAGGAAAAAGATAGCATTATGCCATGAGAAAATAACAAATACCAGAAAAGATTATCTGCATAAGATATCACATGAGATTATCAGCGAAAACCAAGTGATAGTTTCGGAAACTTTACAGATAAAAAACATGGTAAAAAATCATCATTTGGCAAAATCCGTAAGTGATGTATCATGGTATGAGCTGACAAGACAACTGGAATATAAGGCAAACTGGAATGGCAGGAAATATATCAAGATAGATACATTTTATGCAAGCAGCCAGTTGTGCAATGTTTGCGGATACAAAAATACAGAGACCAAAGATTTGTCAGTAAGGGAATGGATATGTCCTATCTGTGGTGCAAAGCATGATAGGGACATCAATGCAGCTAAGAATATACTGGCAGAGGGATTAAGGCAAATAGCATAAAAAGAATAAATAGGGCAGGGACTGCCCGAATTAACGCCTGTGGAGATAGTAGGTTACGAGGTCCGCGAAGCAGGAAGCCCATTGGCTTTAGACAATGGATAGTTCACTATTCCGACCTGGAGCTGAAGGAGACAGATACCACTGTAAAGGTAAAGGTTCAGCTGAAAAATACAGGGGCAGTTAAGGGAACAGAGGTTGTGCAGTTTTATGTACAGGATGTTACTGCGAAGCTGGTACGCCCGGTGAAGGAGTTGAAGGCATTCCGAAGAGTGACACTGGAAGCAGGAGAAGCGCAGTGCATCGAAGCGGAGATTTCCAAAGCGGAGCTTGGATATTACGATAATGATGCCAGATATGTAAGGGAAGATGGCTTATTCAGGTTCTATGTGGGAGGAAATTCCAGAGACAACATGTGTGAAGAACTAAGAATTGCTTTTTCGGACAATCAGTAAGATAAAACAGAGGTAATGACCGGAATGAAGAGTCATTACCTCTGCTTTTTTTGCTGTGAAGATGTAGCCGGGAATTGTATGAAAAAATCACGATTCAATGATCGAATGATTCAGATAGATTTTCCGGTCTTTTGTGAGCTCTTTTGTGATGAGGCCGTCAAGAGTCCGGATCGCTTCCTGGCCAAGAGAACAGAAATCGGGAATTACTCTTGTCACCGGGATATGGAAGGTATCGATGATTTCTTCCGTATCGAAGGAAGCAAATAATATTTTCTCAGATTTCGATGAGCTGCGCAGCAGCTCGTAATAGCAGCCGATCATGGTGGGGGTGCACATAAAGAGAAGTCCGTCGGCTTCATATCCGGTATCGGATAATTCATGGGCGAGCTGGATTCCTTCTTCGATAGTTACATCTTTTTTCAGAAGCTGGTTTTCATCAAAGGTAAGTCCGTTATCCTCAAGCGCATCCCGGAAACCGCGGATGCGGAGTCTGGTATTGTAAGGAAAAAGATTGCTTCTGGCAGATGTCGGGCAGATCAGCAGAGGATTCTTGCAGCCTTTCTTCAATAATGCGCAGGTCAGATCGTAAGCCATCTGCCGTTCGTTGAAGGATACGGAGCAGAAGCCGTTTGCCTGAGATGTATTATCATAGAGCAGAACTCCCGGAAGTGTGTCCACCAGATCAAGAAGTGGCCTGGAAACAGGACTGTATTCAAAAAACAGGATACCGGCCAGGTCTTTCTTTGAAAATGATTTTATGAAAACAGTTAAATCATTTTCATTCTTTTCATCTGTGCATATGTATAAGGTCAGGGTATATCCATACTCAAGGGCTGCCTGTCTGAGAGAAAAAAGAAGATTCTCCACAAAGACACTTACTACGCAGATGATGACTTTGTTCTCTGGGGATTTCGTCTGCCTGTTTGGTTCATAATGTAACTGCTCGATCGCACTGAGAACCTGTTGTTTCTTCTCGGGAGATACCATAAAATCACTGTTCAGTACGCGGGAAACGGTTGCGATCGAGACGTTGGCCAGCTTTGCGACATCAACAATAGTAGCCATAGTTAACCTCCATAAATTATTCTGCTGTCTGTAAACAGCGTCTTCTATTGCTATTATAGAAGAATTCATGAAAAAACTCAATACATATCGCTTTGGTTTTCATGAAAAAACCGATGAAAATATATACAAAATCGAGAGATTAAATTCATACATGACTCACAAATATGAAAATAAAATGTAAAATCTCTTGAAAATAAATGAAAACAATGATATATATGTTTACAGAAAACAACAGGAGGTAAAGAGATGGACTTAAAGGAAAAACTGCAAAAGGGACCGGATAATTATATCTTTCCATTTTTATGGATGCGTGGCGAAGAAGAAAGTGTGCTCCGTACCGAAATGGAAAAAATATATGAATGCGGGATCCGGGCAGTTTGTGTAGAGGCTCGTCCGCATCCGGATTTCTGCGGTGATGGATGGTGGCATGATATGGATATCATCATCGACGAAGCGAAAAAGAGGGATATGAAGATCTGGATCCTGGATGACAAGCATTTCCCGACAGGATATGCAAACGGACTGATCGAGACAAAGTATCCGGAGCGCAGGAAACAGTATATCAATTATACGACTGCAGATGTTTTCGGAGATTCCCATCAGCTTGATCTTCAGGTGAAGAGAATGTTAAAGCCTGTAATGAAGTTCTGGGATTTCGGAAAGAAGTTTGATGAAGAGGAACGTGCAAACAATTATCTGCTTTCATTAACCGCCGTAAAGATCGCCCACGGAAATGTCCTGGAAGAGGAAACGATCGATCTGAGAGATTGCTACGATGGGACCTGGGCGAAATTCCAGCTTCCGGAAGGCTCCTGGAGAGTATATGCCGTATATGTGACCAGAACCGATGGCGGAGAGCCGCATTACATTAATATGATCGACCGTGTGTCAGCCTATACACAGATCGAAGGTGTTTATGAGATGCATTACAAAAAATATGCAGATCTGTTTGGAACGACTATTGCAGGATTCTTCTCAGATGAACCGCAGTTTGGCAATGTTCCGGGCTTCGAAAAAAATGCCAGGGTCGGATCAATGGAAATGCCTCTCCCATACAGCGAAGAACTCAAAGAAATGATGCTGGAGAAGTACGGAGATGCGTTTTATCAGTATCTTCCATATCTGTGGACAGATACCGTATCCATGGAGAAGTGTGCCGAAATGCGCTATTACTACATGGATTGTGTTTCCAGACTCTATCAGAAAAACTTCAGTGAACCGATCGGCAGATGGTGCGCAGAGCACAATGTGGAATATATCGGCCATGTAGTAGAGGATGATGGAGCACACAGCAAGCTTGGAATGGGTGCGGCACACTTTTTCCGTGCATTATCCGGACAGCATATGGCAGGAATTGACTGCATCGGAGGCCAGGTTGTTTATGGTGCACCGGTGGAGATGAGAAAATCCATTGTAGATATTGAAGGAGAATTTTATCATTATTTCCTTGGTAAATTAGGAACCTCCTGCGGACATCTGGATCCAAAGAAAAAAGGCCGCACCATGTGTGAGCTTTTTGGCGCGTATGGATGGAGATTTGGAACAAGAGATATGAAATATGTCCTGGATCATCTGATCTGCAAGGGAGTCAACCATCTGGTTCCCCATGCGTTTTCCATGGCAGAATATCCGGATCAGGACTGCCCTCCGCATTTTTATGCAAGAGGAAACAATCCACAGTTCCCGTATTTCGCAGAACTTATGAAGTATGCAAACAGGATGTGCGAGATCTTTCAGGGTGGAAAGCATATTTCCTCCGTTGCGGTTCTCTATAATGCAGAGGAGGAATGGGCAGGAGAAGTCCTTCCGATGGAGAAGCTGTGTAAGGCACTGCTTACTTCACAGATTGATTTTGATGTGGTAAGTACCGATATGCTTACCGAGAAGGAATATTTCAAAACGGCTGTCAGAGACGGAAAGCTGTATATCAATGATGTGGAATTCGAGGCACTGGTCGTACCATATGCACAGAGGATCAACCATGAATTATATAACTTTATCATGGAGAATCCTGAGCTTCCGGTGATCTTTACCGATGCATATCCGGAACGCGTGGTAGATGATGCGAAAGCTGATCTGAAGAAAATTGAGGAAGCATCCAACGTCAGTGTGCAGGATACAAAGAATCTTGCAGAGTACCTGAAGGCAAACGGAATGTACGATATCCGGATTTCAGAGGAATTTCCGGAATTCAGCTTCTACCATTATGAAAAAGACGGTGCCAGATATATGTTCCAGAATGAGGCGGCAGGAAAGGTATTTGACGCAGTTGTAACGGTTCCGACAGAAGGCAGTCTGGTATATTATGATGGCTTTGCCAACGAGTTTAAGAAACTTGAGGGAACCGTAGAAAACGGAACAGCTTCCTTCCGGCTGGAGCTTTTGCCGGGACATTCCTGCGTAGTTCTTGAAATGGAGCCGGAGGATGAAATGGCTACCTATGTAACTGTAGAGAAAGAAAAAGAAGGCTGCGTGGAAGTTCAGGATATTTCCGGAGAATGGGAATGCCAGCTGACCAGCCAGAGGGAATATCCTTCCTTCGGGGAAGCCTTTACAATGGAGGAACTCGAACCAATATCCGAGAAGCATCCAAAGTTTGCAGGCGTGATCCGCTATGAGAAGGAAGTAGAGCTTGACAAATCCTATGAAGCTTTATATATCCAGTTTGAACATGTATATGAAGCAATGACCCTTTGGATCAACGGTGAAAAAGTCGGAATCTGCATTACTTTGCCATATGAGTTTGAGATCAGCAGCTATGTAAGGCCGGGGAAAAATACGATCCGCATCGAGGTGGCAACAACCCTTGACAGGGATCAGCTGAATTATCCGGCAAAACCGTTTGATTTCTATCATGAAACCATGGAGCCGACCGGAATTTACGGAAAGGTTACACTGACCGGAAAATAAGGGCTACAGCTTTTTCAGGCGATATTCGGACGGACTGATACCGCATTTCTTTTTGAAAACCTTTCCGAAGTAGCTGGGGCTTTGGAAACCGCATAAGTAGCCAATCTCAGAAGCGTTTTTTTCAGGATATTCCACCAGCATATTTCGGGCATGGGTGATCCGGATGTTGGTAAGCTCTTCGATGATCGTAAGCTGGAGGCTTTTCCTGAAAACGGAGCAGAGGTATTCAGGAGTTTTTTCAAGAGCCTCGCTCAGGTCGGCAAGCGATATGTTTTCTGAATAATGCTCCTCCAGGTAAGAGATGATCAGGGAAACGGTGGGATTATTCTGGACCTTTTCCTGATCGGAAACCCTGGATATCTGGAGGGAAAGGTTGATGAGGAGGCTGTAGAGTAATTCCGAATAATAATATTTTTCATAAGCGAGGGTGCGTCTGGTTGCCAGGGCAAGGCCATTTAACTGATTGTAATAATACTCAGGATCAGACATATGGAAAACACCGGATTCTGTCATGCCCAGTGCTTTGAGAAGGGCAGGGCAGATGGAGCCTTCAAAGCCGAAAAAATGTAGGATCCAGTTGGAACCAGAATATTTATGGGCATCATGAGCTTGGATAAAGAATGCACTGCCTGGTGTGATAACCGTTCTCTGACCGTTTACCGTCAGCTCGCCCTGTCCTTTGGAGCAGTAAAACCACTGGTGGAAGGAAATCCCCTTCGGGCGGTTTATGTTTTCTTGTTTGTGGTTAATGCCGATGGAACGGAGGATCAGGGGCAGCTTCTGGCGTTCCTTTCTGGTTGTTTGGAATGATTCGAGCATAAAAAAGCGACTCCTTAAAATAATTATAGTAATATAAATATATTAAGATTGAGGAAGCTGTATGTCAAGCGTAAAATAGAATCATAAACAAGCAAACAAAAGGAGGAAATGAAAATGAGCATTCCGGTTATCAAAAAAGACGAAAAAGGTATTTACAATCTGTACGTGAACGATAAACCGTTTTTCTGCAGAAGTGGTGAGGTACATAATTCAAGTGCTTCTGACCTTGCTTATATGGAAAAAGAAGTGTGGCCAAAGCTGCGCAACCTGAACATGAACTCTGTGATCGTTCCGATTTACTGGGAAACGATCGAGGAAACAGAAGGTGTTTATGATTTTACATTAATTGATGGCCTTATCAGACAGGCAAGACAGGAAGAGATGAAGCTGATCCTCCTCTGGTTCGGATTATGGAAAAACAGCGAGTCCATGTATGTTCCGGGCTGGATGAAGAAGGACACAAAAACCTACTATCATGTGCAGAAGGCAAACGGGGAGGCAATTAATATCATTTCTCCGCTCTGCACAGAAGCAGTGGAAAAAGATAAAAAAGCTTTTGCGGCGATCATGAAGCATATCAAAGAGGTAGATGAAGCGGAATCTACAGTGATCACAATCCAGATCGAGAATGAAATCGGAGTTCTGGGAACAGAGAGAGATTACAGCGCAAAGGCTGAAGAAGCATTCGGAAAAGAGATTCCGGAAATGATGGCAGAGCTGTTCGGAGTGAAGGGAGACTGGAAACAGGCCTTTGGCGACCAGGCAGAGGAATATTTCATGGCATATTATTATGCAAATGCCGTGGAAGAGATCACCAAAGCCGGTAAGGCAGAGTATGATCTTCCGTGTTATGCAAACGCATGGCTGGAGCAGTATCCGTGGTATAAGGGATCTTATCCCACAGGTGGCCCGGTAAAGAGCGTTCATAAGATCTGGAAAGCAGCAGCTCCGAGCCTGTTTACGATCGGACCGGATATCTATGTATCCTACTGTGCAGATGTGATGGATGAATATACATATGAAGGAAATCCTCTGTTTGTTCCGGAGATCAGAAAGGATGCAGTGGCAGCCTCCTATTGCCTGTATGCATTCCTTGCAAAGGATGCCATCTGCTTCTCACCGTTTGGAATCGAGGATCTTGCACTTGATCCTTCTGCGATCCAGAAACCGCCGATGGAGGTTATGATCGCATTAAATATCGATCCGACTGCACTGGATACAACAGGAAGCCGGGAAAAGGTGGCAGCTGCCTACGCACTGATGGAGAATATTGAACCATTATATCTTAAGTACAGAGGAACCGACCATCTGAAAGCTTTTGTGCGACATGGAGAAAATGACTTCGGAGTATTTACTTCCTTTGAGGATTATGATATTGCAGTTGCATATGGCCCGAGAGCATCTGCTCATCCGTTAGGAAGCATTGGTATTTTTGAGCTGTCAAAGGATAAATTCCTGATACTTGGAACAGAGTGTACCGTTAATTTCCGTGTGAAGCCAGGTGAAAATGCGAAGGTTGACTACATCAAACTGGAAGAAGGAGAGATCATCCAGGGCGAGTGGAAGGCCGGCCGAATCTTAAACGGTGATGAAAAGATGGCAATTAAATTTGGCGATATGCCGAAGGCTTATATGGTGGAACTTTATAAATATTAATGTATGTACCGATGCAATGTGAATGCGGGGCGTGAAGCGACTGTGTTCATGGGCAAATAACGAAAGCGGATAAGAGAATATCCGTTTTGCAAGAGAGGAGATAAAATGCAGGAGAACAGGGACTGTCGCAAACAAAAAACGGAAGAAGATAAGCTGACTTTTTTCAGAAAAGCAGCTTATGGTCTTGGAGAGGCAGGGTCGCAGTTCTCCTGGACATTGATCAGCTCGTATTTAACTGTTTATTACACCGATGTCGTAGGACTTGCACCGGCAGTGATATCTATGATCATGCTGTTGGCGAGAGTCTGGGATGCGGTGAATGATCCAATGTTCGGTGCAATCGCAGAAACGACACATTCCAGATGGGGACGCTACCGGCCGTATATTCTGTTCGGTGCGCCGGTTCTGGCATTGTTTAACTGCCTTACCTTCCTGAATCTGGATATACCGGATATGTGGAAGATCGTATGGTGCAGTGTCACATATATCGGCTGCGGAATGGCATATACGGCAGTCAATATCTCTGTTGGCTGTCTGGCAAATACAATGACAGCAAGTAATCAGGAGAGGGTATCGTTGAATGCGTTCAGGGGAATTGTCGGAAACATAGTAACGATACTTGTAAATGCAGTAACGATACCGTTAATCCTGTTTTTTGGCCATGGATCAGCTTCTTCCGGAAACGGATACTTTGGGACAGCGGTTGTTTTTTCGATTATTTCCATTCCATGCTTTCTTGGTTGTGTATATTTTACAAAAGAAAAAATCGGAAACGAGAGAGTGCAGCGTCGTGGAAATACCTTGCTGGCATTGCTTCGATCTTTTCAATACATATTCCGGGATCGTAACGCCCTTTTGCTGATTCTTGCCATGTTTACCTTTCTGATGGGAATTTTTGGCAGACTTGGAGTTATGGCATACTATTTTATCTATGTCCTGAAAAACACGGGAATGATGGCTGTATTCGCTACGGCATTATCCGTGGGAATGTTTGTGGTTAATTTCTATGTCCCCTATTTACTGAACCATATGGACAAGAAAACGGTAGGTGCCTTATCGGCCTTTTGCCAGGCTGTCTGCTGTATCCTGTTTTTCTTCCTTGGTGAGAGGAAAATGCTGGCAGGAATCATTATTGTGGGCTTTATATACGGGGCCACGAATTTTGCGGCACTGGTTTCCTATACACTTGGAGCGGAGATCATAGATGCAAACTGGCTAAAAACTGTCGTTCGTTCGGACGGAGTGATTTATTCCTGTATTTCGTTCTCTACAAAAATGGGAAATGCACTTGGGGTGTCTGGGGGAATCCTGGCACTAGGTGCAGTGGGATTTGTGGCGAATCAGTCACTGTCGGCGGAAACACTTACAAAAATGAACGGGGTCATCAATTTCGGACCTGCAATATTTTTTCTCTTGTCGGCGGCTCTGTTTGCACAAAACGGCATGACGAATGAGGAAGGAAAAAGAAACGAAGAAAAAATAAAAGAGAAATACCGGATGTAAAAAACAGCCGGAAAATAAATAAACACAAGGAGGTACCAAATGAGTACAAATAATCAGGAGAATACAGCGGTCAAATTATCGTTGTTCCAGAAAGTGGGATATGGCTTCGGTGAAGCCGGAAGTACACTGTCATTTACTCTGATCAGTTCATATCTTACCGTTTTTTATTCAGATGTTGTCGGGCTTGCTCCTGCGATCATCGCGGCGATCATGCTGGTTGCCCGTATCTGGCAGGCTGTATGCGATCCGCTTTTCGGAGGAATTGCAGAAAACACCAACAGTAAATGGGGACGCTACCGTCCGTATATCCTGTTCGGAGCACCAGTTCTGGCGATCTTTAACTGTCTTACATTTTTGAGCCTTAATATTTCCGGTGGTGCAAAGGCATTCTGGTGTATCTTTACATATATTGTATGCTGTACAGCATATTCCTTTGCAAACGGTGCTGTAATCTGTGTTGTCAATTCCATTACTTCGATCAATGCGGAGCGAGTATCCGCAAATGCATACAAAGGTGCGATCGGAAGTATCTTCAGTGTAATCGTAAGTGCTGTAACAATGCCGCTGCTTCTGTATTTTGGCCATGGAAATACAAATTCCTCCAGCGGATATTTCATGACTGCGCTGATCTTTTCCATCGCATCTCTGCCATGCTTCTTCTTCTGCTTTAAATCCACCAGAGAGGTGATCAGCGGAGGAAACCAGGAAACAGAAGGAAAGAAAGTAAACCCGGTTCTCAATATTTTAAGTTCCTTTAAGAATGCATTCAAGGACTGGAACGTTGCGTGCCTGATGATCGCCCTGATCTTCTATCTGACCGGTATTTTTG
>CAVEKJ010000046.1:0-10513 GCA_963616205.1 Prevotella sp. | reverse complement strand
CTTCATCTCCTCATCGGTACCGATCGTGATACGGAGATGGTTGTCAATTCGCTCCTTCGGAAAATATCTCACATAGATATGTTTCTCCCTGAGTGCTCCGAAGAGCTCTTTTGCAGGACAGCTCTCATGTGTGGCAAAGATAAAGTTCGCCTTGGAATCCTGGAAAGAAAATCCAAGTTTCTTAAGCTCTGCCTTTGTCCACTCTCTTGTCGTAATGATCTTATGGCAGCATTCCTCAAAATATGCCTTATCTTCCATAGATGCCACACCAGCGGCAATGGTGGTACGGTCCATGGTGTAGGAGTTGAAAGAATATTTCACATCGTTGAGATATTTGATCAGCTCCGGATTTCCGAAAGCATATCCGATACGCATGCCTGCCAGGGATCTGGATTTGGAGAAGGTCTGCACAACAAGAAGATTGTCGTATTTCTCGATCAGCGGCAGAGCGGAAGTGGCTCCGAAATCCACGTAAGCTTCATCCACGATCACGATGCTCTCCGGATTCTTTGCCACGATCTCCTCAATCTCGGAAAGTGGCATCTCCACACCGGTAGGTGCATTGGGATTTGGGAATACGATTCCACCATTTTCGCGGAAATAATCTTCTTTCCGGATATGGAACTCCTCATCCAGTGCCGGACGCTCATAAGGAATGCGGAAAAGATCGGCCCATACATCATAGAAGGAATAGGTGATATCCGGGAACAGGATCGGTTTCTCGGAATTAAAAAATGTAAGGAAACACATAGCCAGAACGTCGTCTGAGCCAACGCCTGCGAACACCTGCTCATCCTTCAAACCGTAAAACGCTGCAATGCTGTGTACCAGGTCTCCGGCTGTAGGGTCCGGATAAAGTCTCAGAGTGTCGGTATCAAGGGCTTTCAGCGCCTTCTCCACACCCGAAGCCGGTGAATATGGATTCTCGTTTGTATTCAGTTTGATCATACCGCTCTCATTTGGCTGCTCGCCAGGAGTATACGGTACTACTCTTCGTATATTAGCTTCCCATGGTTTCATGCTGTGCTTAACCTCCTATCATATTCTTTTGCTATTGTACTCACTGGAAGGACATTTGTCAAAGGGTAATACCTCCTGCCAGGCGCAAAAAGACACCCGTACCGGGTTACAGGGTACGGGTGTCTGATATATTTTTCGTTATATGAAGGGCTTATTCTGGTTCCTGTCAGACGGATATCCGTGCTGTACCTGTGATCAGATACGAGCTACGCCTGTTGCTCTTGCTGCCTCTGCTACTGCTTTGGCTACAGCCGGTCCGACTCTCTTGTCGAATGCCTTCGGAATGATGTACTCCGGAGAAAGCTCCTCGTCTGTGATCAGATCTGCAAGTGCTTTGGAAGCTGCGATCTTCATCTCGTCGTTGATATCGCTTGCTCTTACATCGAATGCACCACGGAAGATTCCCGGGAATGCAAGAACGTTGTTGATCTGGTTCGGGAAGTCACTTCTTCCTGTGGAGATAACTTTAGCTCCGCCTGCTTTTGCGTCATCCGGGAAGATCTCCGGTGTCGGGTTTGCGCATGCGAAGATGATAGCATCTTTGTTCATGGTCTTAACCATCTCTGTTGTAACTGCTCCAGGAGCGGAAACACCGATAAATACATCAGCACCAACAAGCATATCTGCAAGAGATCCCTGTTTCTTCTGAAGGTTTGTAACCTTGCTCATTTCTTCTTTAACCGGGTTCATTCCCTCTGTACGTCCCTCATAGATGGCACCCTTTCTGTCGCAGAGTGTAACATCCTTGAAGCCGGCTTTCAGGAGAAGTCTGCAGATGGAGATTGCTGCAGCACCTGCACCGTTCATAACGATACGTACATCCTCTTTCTTCTTTCCGACAACTTTCAGAGCGTTTGTAAGGCCTGCAAGTGTGATAACTGCAGTTCCGTGCTGATCGTCATGGAAGATCGGAATATCGCATTTCTCTTTCAGTTTTTTCTCGATCTCGAAGCATCTCGGAGCGGAGATATCCTCAAGGTTTACACCGCCGAAAGATCCGGAGATCATGTAGATCGTGTTTACGATCTCATCTACATCATGGCTCTTAATGCAAAGCGGGAATGCGTCTACATCGCCGAATGCTTTGAAGAGTACGCATTTACCTTCCATTACAGGCATACCTGCTTCTGGTCCGATGTCACCAAGACCAAGAACTGCAGAACCATCAGTTACAACAAGACACATATTCCATCTTCTTGTAAGCTCGTAGGATTTGTTGATATCTTTCTGGATCTCAAGGCAAGGCTGAGCTACACCTGGTGTGTAAGCAAGAGACAGGTCGTCTTTATTCTCAACCGGTACTCTTGTAACAACCTCGATCTTACCTTTCCAATCTCCGTGCAGTCTTAATGACTCTTTTGCATAATCCATTTTCTTTTCCTCCTTGGATAATTGTGATATATTTCATTTCAAAAGGATTACCTGAATTAATAATTGCCATTGAAGAATTTGCTGTCTTTCGGAAGCTCATAACCCTCAAAATAGGAGCCAAAATCAAGCTTCAGATAACTGCAGAGATCAGCAAGCTCTACCATGGTATTGTCATTGACCGGAATTCCGTTTTCTTTTCTGTCTTTTTCAGCAGCCACTTCTTTCTCGCCGTGTGTATAGATTCTTTCCTGTCCGTCTGCCTTCGGACTCTCCCGAAGTTCTTCAAGGTACTCTGAAAAGTGTCTGCGAATCGCATCCGGATCTCCGAATGCTGCCGGGTTGATCACCATAAATCCATGGCAGATACCGGTCTTATCCGGGAAGGTACAGCATTTATCGGAAGTAACTCCCATGGAAAAAATGGAGCTGAACAGCTCACAGAGCATTCCATAGCCATATCCCTTATGGCTTCCGCTTACTTCCTCATTTCCGCCAAGTGGCATGATTCCGCCGCCCTTCTTGGATACGATGTTGGCAAGTACATCCGGTGCGTCATTGCTGGCATGACCATTTTTGTCAAGTGCCCAGCCATCCGGAAGAGGCTTGCCCATCTTGTTGTACATTTCCAGTTTACCTCTTGTTACGACTGTTGTCGAGCAGTCAAAGAAAAACGGATACGGATCTGCAGGCATGGAAACCGCAATCGGGTTGGAACCCAGCATAGCTTTTCTTCCGAAGGTCGGTACCATGATCGCCTCGGAGTTGGTGCATGCCATTCCAAGAAGACCCTCATGGCAGGCCATATTCGAATAGTATCCTGCAATACCGAAATGATTGGAATTTCGTACACTTACGATTCCCACACCAGTTGTCTTCGCCTTCTCAATTGCCTTTTCCATGGCAAAATGGCTGATCAGCTGGCCCATTCCATTGTGTCCGTCTATCACAGCGGAAATCGGCGTCTCAAAAACGACTTCCGGTTTCGCCTGGGGATGAATGGTCCCCTTCTCGATTCCTTTATGGTAACGAACCATCCTCTGCATTCCGTGGCTCTCGATCCCATACAGATCAGCAGTCAGAAGAACGTCTTTAATGATATTTCCCTCTTCCTCAGAAAAGCCAAACGCTTTGAAAACGTCTCCGCAAAAATGGTTCAGTGTGTCATAACTCCATTTTACATATCCCATAATCGTAAGTCCTTTCTCCTGGTATTAACGGCCATCACCTGTATGCTGTCTCGTCTTATGCTGTCTTATTCTTCAGGTTTCCGCTGTAATAGTGAAACTGTTTTTTGGTATTACCAATGCAGCCCTTATTATAGCACTTGGTCTTACCAAAAATCAATAGTGGTCTTACCAAATTAACGGGATTTTTACTGTAAATTTATTTAATTTTCATGTGGGAGATCAGCGATGGAATGCAAGGCTGTTTTCTCCCTGCTGCTGCGCGATCTCAAGCATGTATTTCTCAATGGTTTCCATGTGTTCGCGCATCAGTTTCTCCGCCTGGTTCCGGTCCCCGGAAATAATGGCATCCACCAGCCTTCTGTGCTGGTCATCCACCTCAAGAGCGGAGTTGTTTTTCTGCATGATATAGGAACGTGTGCCGGAAATGATCTCTTCCGTCAGCTGCGCCGCAGCGTCAAGAACGTTATAGATCATGGGATTTCCCGCGATCCTGCCGATCTTTGTATGAAGCTCCTTGTCAAGACCTGCGCGGGTCTTCTCATCTTCCGCACTCTCCAGCTGTGCCAGAATGGAGCGTAATGCTAACGCGTCCTTCTCTGTACAGTTCTCTGCTGCCAGAAGCGCTGCCTCCTGTTCCAGTGCGGAACGGAGCTGCTGCACCTGCTGTACATGGCTGTTGTTCAGCTGAAAAAGAAGAGCCAGTGGTGCAGAAAGCCACTGATCCATATTCTCGGTGATATAGTTGGCTCCACCGCGGACCGTTGTGACGATTCCCATCAGTTCCAGTGCCCGCAGTACTTCACGGACAGCAGGTCTGGAAACGCCCAGCGCTTCTGCCATAACACGTTCCGCAGGTAAGGTATCTCCCGGTTTCAGCTCTCCTTGCCGGATATTGTCTATGATCTGTGTTAATATTCCGTCAAATGCCCGTTCCTCTGTAATCTTTGTAAACATGTCGTCCGTTTCGGCCGCCTTCCTTTTTTATTGTGTTGCCTTTAAAAGTCCCGGAGCAGACGATCGGATATTCTGTGCAATTTGACTATCTGTGCACCTGCTTTTGGGCCTTTTATGGTAAATATTATACTGTAATTCACCAATTTAATCAAGAGTAAATACCAGATTGGTCAGACATATTGTTATTTTATCCCATTATTGAGAATATTTTCCACTTCCTCCATCTGGCCCAGGAGCATTTTCTGGCGGTCATCGAAGAGAAGGCCTTTGTTATGTCTGTAATACTGGTCGGAACCGTTCTCACGGATGAACCAGAGACTGTAATAGTTTGCGTTCAGTTCTGTGATAAATGCCACCATCTCCTGGCTGTCCCCGAAGGCTGCCTCCATGAAATCGAAGACATTCTGCAGGGTAAGGGATGTTTCGTCAGTGCGGTTTTCGTAGGCTTCGGTTTCGGATTCGAAGAGAGATTTGACGGACTCGTAGGTGCCGTTCATCGATGGAGTATACGCTGCGCTTTCATAGTGATCTTTCAGTTCTGCTCCTGTACTTGTATCTGCAACTACTCCGGCTGGATCTGATTTTGATTCAGTTTTACCTGCCCCGGTTGGATTTACCCCTGACGCACTTTCAAAAAAGGCCACAACTTTTTTCTGTATCCGCTCCTGCTGCTTTGTCAGAAGCTCGCTCTTTTTATCTTTCTCAAGATCTGCCGCTGCTTTTTTCAAGAGATCTTTTGCCGTGAGGCTGCCCTCATGCTCCCGGAAAAATACCATATAGTCATAAAGTTTCGTGAGATAGGCATCGGTAAGATAACACTCTGTAAAAAGCTCACTGAGCTTTCCATTAAGAAGGCTTACAATGCTCAAATGCTCATCCAGGGACGCGGTACGGATCTTGCCAAGGGTGATGGAATCCCACTTTCCTTTCAGGATGTCCTCCACCTTATAGTCCGTTCTGTACTTATAATAAAGTGCCAGATAGCTGGCAAAATCCTTGGCGATCATCCTGTGCTGGATGTACTGGCTGACTACCTCCCGGTCTACCGTTTTTCCAAGAATCTCATAAACCTGTATCAGACGGGAAAGGTCCTCCCAGCCTCTGGCTGTGGCAAAGATTTTTCCGTCTACAGTATTCTCCACTCTGTAGAAATTCTTTCTGCGAAGTTCCAGATAAGATATCACTGCCGGATGGATTCCCTGCTGATAGGCATATTCCTTCCACACATCAAAATCTGCCTCCACATCAATTTTCTTGATACGGTCCAGCGTGACCACATCGAATTCCCGGACAGATTTGTTGTATTCCGGCGGGTTTCCCGCTGTGACAATGATCCAGCCCTCCGGTACTTTCTGGTTTCCGAAAGTTTTTCCCTGAAGGAACTGCAGCATCATCGGCGCCAGGGTTTCCGATACGCAGTTGATCTCATCAATAAACAGGATTCCTTCTTTCAGACCTGTTTTTTCCATCTTATCGTAAACGGAAGAAATGATCTCACTCATGGTATATTCCGTGACCGAAAATTCTTCCTCACCGTAGTTCTTTTTTACGATGAAAGGAAGTCCCACGGCACTCTGTCTGGTATGGTGAGTGATCGTATAGGAAACAAGAGCGATCCCGCATTCCCTTGCGATCTGCTCCATGATCTGTGTTTTTCCGATTCCCGGAGGGCCCATAAGAAGGATCGGTCTCTGACGGATGGCCGGAATCCTGTACTCGCCGAATTCATCTTTTGCAAGATATGCTTCTATGGAATCTCTGATTTCCTGTTTTGCCCGTTTTATATTCATGGTTTTTCTTCTCCTTGTAATTCATCCTCCGTGATCACCAGCTTCATGGCCCAGGCCGGTACGTCCACGTCTTCCGGTTCCTGCTCCATAAATACAAATGCTGTGCGGTACGGCGGCATCTTTGCCGGGAAAGTCCCGTAACCATCTGTAAAATATACCAGCCCTCTCAGATTCTCGAACTCCCTCTTCTCCATCAGCTCCTCCACATAAGCAAAAGCCGGGCGGAAATCCGTGCCGCCATCGCCATAGAGTTCCAGTCTGTCCATGTAATCCTTGAGTTCCTCACTGCCGGTGATCTTCACATCCGAATGTACCTTCTCGTCACACTGTATAATGTGTATATTTACTTTCTGGAAAAAATTTCCACTGTCGCTTAAGATCCCGTAAGTCTCCTCCAGAAATCTCTGCACCAGTTCCCCGGAGCAGGACATGGAAGTATCGATCACGATAACAAATTCCGACACCTTTTTTACTTCCCTGGATTCCAGTGGTTCGATCAGCGGCATATTTCCGTAAAGAGAAAGCCCATAGGTATAAAAATTATAATCAAAACTATCCGGGTCTACCGTGATCTCTTCCCGAAATACTGCAAACTTCCGCAGAAAATCACGATAATCATAATGTTCCCGGTTCTCCACTTTCAGCTGATCCAGAAAATCCCCGTCCTGTTCTCCTGCCTCTCTGGAAAAAGTCTCCAGGTCTGTCTCGATCCCTTCGCTGATATCTCCCCACTTTTTGCTCATCAGGGGATTGGGTTTCTGGTTTGGCTGCTGGTTGGCCCAGTATTTGTGGTCATCCACATAAAATTCTTTTTCCAGCTGTACCAGTTCTTTTTCCTTCAGGAACTGTTCTTTCAGGATCTTATAGATCCGCTCCGCGTTCAGCGTCTTTTTTTCCTTTTCCAGAAGGCGGTAGGTTTCCCTCCTGAGCAGGCTTCTGGAATACCGGACTGAGCGATGATAAATGCCATCAATCATATGCTCCGCTGCAATATCGCAGCTTAAATTCCACAGACGCTTGTCTATCCCCGGTTTTCCGAAATGCCGGAAAATGCAGTGGAACACCATGTGGAGATATCCCCGGTTCACAAGTATCCGGTTGTCCCTGTAAAGCCCGCCAAGCTGTGCAGGATGAAAATACATCACAGTCCCGTCTGTTCCGAAGGGACTGACGGAGCCATCCATCTGGTAAACAAAACTGCTCAGCGCCACATCCAGAAAACGCATGCCAAGATACAGCTCGTCTCTTGCCGCCCGGAGGATGCTGCTGCCGATGTCCTGGAGACGTTGGGCTGCCTCCTGAGGATTGGATTCCAGGCCTGGCAGGAAGTTATTATTATTTTTTTCACTCATAACTGGAATTTCTTCCTCCGTCTCGCCGGCCGTTCTGCATTTCCGCCCTCACCGTCAGCTTTCCTCTCTTCCTCCATCATCCGGCTCCGCTCATTCATCAGAAACGCGGAAATCTCCATATCTTTCTTTCTGGACGCCACATCAATACTGTGTTCCAGGCCCTCTCTGTTCCAGAGTTTCTCCCGAGAAAGCAACTCCAGGCCATTTAAGTTTCCGCTTTCCACCAGATATTCCCCAATATCCTTAAGATTTCCCCGGATATAATCCTCATACTGCTTCTTCGCCTTTTCACTCAGCTGCCACGGATAACGAAGCCGCCCGAAACTCATATCCACGAGAACTTCCAGCTTATCCATCACCACCGCCATATCGAACAAACTGTCATACTCTGCGAAATCCAGTTCCTTGCTGTAAAAACACTGCCGGTAATTGGTCCCGGAACCATGATATTCCGTAAACAAAATCCTGGCAGGCGTATTTTCCACCGCCTCATCATAATGCTCCGGAAAAACCATATGCGCCCGTTTTCCCGCAGACTCGCCATTTTCATACAGAAAATCCACATCAATCTTCTGCCACAGTTCCCCGAGGATTTCCTTTGCACAGGACTTGATTCCTTTTTTCTGATGGATCATAAGCTCTTTAAGCCCGCTGCATCCGGTAAACGCACCGGTTCCTACCTGCATCAGAGCATCCGAAAACTCCAGCCGTTCCAGCTTTTTGCATCCATAAAAAATATATCTTCCAATTTCCTTCAGCGTCTCCGGAAAAACGATCTCCCGGACTTCCTCGCCAGCCAGAAGCCGTTCCTCTCCAAAAGAAACAGCATCCTCGCTCTCCCAGATTTCCGCTTCTTCCTCGCCATCCTTATGTGCCGAGAACGCATAAGGCGCCGCACTGACTACCGGAAGGCCCTGGATCTCTGCCGGGATCACGATCCGGTCATCGGTACTGTAACAGCGGATGATCTCTATCGTATTGTTTTTCACTCTGTAATGTATCTTCATCGTACACTTTCTTCCCTGTATAATACTTTGCTGTCTAGCATACAAAAATAAAAATTGTCTGCTTCCTATTGTAGACTTATTCTGAGCAAAAAACAACCCGCCGGATCACTGAGGGCAAATCAGTATCCGGCGGGGCATTCGTTTCTTTTAGCATAAGGTTGGAGGAATTGCTATATTTTCATCGGTCAATACTTTGAGTTTTTTATTTTCAGGATTTAAAGTTTCCTGTAAACTTCCATACCATATCCGGCTGTTCCGGAAGATAGGTAACATTAGGTCTCCAGGTCGCGATCACGGTATCTTTGGAATTAACCCAGAAAGAATACTCCTCTCTGTAGGAAGTGTTGAGCAGTCCCACGGAAAGATACAGGGTTTCCTGATCCATTCCATAGGCAATGCTGTGATATCTCTTTGTAAAATCATAGGGGTAAAGATCATTCTGTTTCCAGCTCTTAAAGCCTGCATAAGCGATCTTTTTCTCACCCTGGACTGTCATTTCCAGACGCAGTTTACATTCTTCCGGAATGATCTTCGCACTTTCAATGTTTCTTGGATTTTCTGTAAAAATAATCTCCCGGTTAAATAATCCACGGAGTTCTTTTTCCGCAGTTTTCCGTCTGCCTTCCGGCTGTGGCAGAGAAAGACTTTTTATTTTTGCTTCCAGATATTTCTCTCCTTCTTCCCGTTTTTCTTCCGGGCAAGGTATGAGAATGGCTTCTTTCATATATTTAAGGCAGATATCTGCCGCAAGATATTCTCTCGCACCTGCGGTAATGCCGATGGCAACCGGAAGTTCCCGAAAGCACACCAGATACTGTCCAAATGCTCCTTCTGCCGCAAAGATCTCTTTTCCTGCTTTGATGTGATATGCATAATGAGTCAGTGCCTTTTTCTCATCTCCCGGAATCTCCACTCTCGGCTGTCCCATCTCTTCAACCCACCACTGTGGTACCAGCTGCTCTCCCTTCCAGTTTCCTTTCTGGAGAAGCAGCTGTGCCAGTGTGGAAATCTGATCTGCGGTCAGATACATCCCCCAGCCACCAGTATTATGTCCCTCCGGACTTGTAAGCCAGTTGATCTTACCAAAACCAAGTTTGTCGAAAACACGTTTCTGCATAATGGACAGGCAGTTTTCACCCATAACTTTGGTCACGATCCTGGAAAGTGTATAGCTGCATCCGGAATCATAATGAAAAACTTTTCCGATATCCTGTTTCAGCTTAGGCTGACTGAGCCAGTTCTTCTCCCAGTCTTTTTCCAGTCTGGAGAACCATACATTGTTACAGCATTCCGGGGAACCGGCCTGCATGGTAAGAAGATCATATACGGTAATATCTTCCAGAGCTTCATCATATTTATCCGGAAGATCTTCTCTCACATAATCCAGAAATTTATCCTCCAGACGAAGTTTTCCTTCATCCACTGCAAAACCAACGCAGATACTTGTTCCGATCTTTGATAAAGAATGCATCATCTGCGGATCTTCCGGTGAAAAAGGCGCCCACGCTCCGGAGACAACTGTTTCTCCTTTATAGCGTACAGAAATACTGTGTAATTCTACGGTGTTCTCAAGTTCCTCAAGCATTTCTGCCAGCTTGAACGGATTTAATTCATTCATTTTTTTCCTCCTCTGCAGGCTGCCATATGGATGTCTCAATACGAATTCCTCCTTTTCTGGTGAGATATACACCGATCAGAATCAATGCAACCATAACTACAACAGCCGATACTGCATATGCAAGTTTAATACTGAAAATTCTTTTTATAAAAATAATCGTGTAAATGATGATACTGATGGTACAGAATACGTAAAGTCCTGCACTGGAAAGGTG
>CAVEKJ010000045.1:8660-10570 GCA_963616205.1 Prevotella sp. | reverse complement strand
TAAGATCAGCAATGATGCTACCTACAGAACGATCGTATCTGTAAGACGTCTTGTATAAAACGACAGAATAAGAACATACAACAGGAAATAAAAATATAGCAGTCTGGCGGCAATTTGCCAGGCTGTTTTTTTGCTGGAAAACATATTGGAAAAAATATGATCAAAAATATGCAAATATAATGAAAATAGTATTGACATATAATTAACAGGGTGTTATTATAATGTTAGTATAATTCCATATTGAACATAGCAAGTGCTGAGGGTAGCTGACAGTCATTGATTATCAGAAGCCAGCAGAAAAGGGAATCAGGTGAGAAACCTGAGCGATCCGGTCACTGTAACGGAGGAGCGAATCTCAAAATCCATTGTACATATGTATGAGAAGGAGAGACGAGCCATGATCCCGGAGCCAGGAAACCTGCTTGTTATGGCGAGGTTAAACTTCCGTGTAAAGTGTAACAACCATTCCAGGGACTCCGCACCCCTGGGACGTTGCTTGCTTTTTACGAAGCAGGCATTTTTTTATGGAATGCGCCTGTTCATATGAATTATACATGATTAAATGGCAGGCGATACTACTCCGGATACATTCGTTCCCTCCGCGCACTCATGAACGGATTATATTTCTACCCCGGGGTGGCATCGCTACCTCTTTTTTTATGGGAAAAATTATGAGTGTATAGAAGCTGGGAGGAGATAAGAACTATGGAGAAACCATACTGGGAAGGAAAAGAGTATTCCTATTTCAGCCATAAAAAATGCGAGTATTTTCCGTGCCATAAAGGAGCAGATCCTGAGAATTTTAACTGCCTGTTCTGCTATTGTCCGCTGTATGCGCTGGGTGATAAATGTGGCGGTAATTTCCGCTTTACAGAAAGCGGGATCAAGGACTGTACTGCATGTAAACTTCCTCACGGAAGAGAAAATTATGGATACGTCACAGGAAAGTATCAGGAACTTGCGGAACTGATAAGAAAACAGAGAGAAAGCTCTCTTGCAGAAGAAAAGAAATAATAAGAAAATAGATCATGGCATAAAAAATATAAGCCAGCTCTGACACATGGAAGAATGTGGGAGCTGGCTTTTTTGGATTCTGATGGTTGGGTGGATACAAGGCTGAAATGATTGCGTTGCATGTTAATGTAGCAGAACAGAGTGTAAATGTCTGCCTCGTGGATATTATCTGGTCTGTAAAAATACCTTTAACCGTGGAATCTGATTATTCAGAATAAGTTGCTCCGGGAACATGGCCTGATGCACGAACTCAGCAGCGTAGGTAAAATCGCCGATGTGTTCCGGACCATGGCTGTCGCTGGAAAGAAGTAAAGGCAGATCATATTTGCGGCAGCAGCGAAGGATCTCGTAACAGTTTTCTCTGGTGTCGCCACGGTAACCGTAAGGCGCCAGGGAAGCTTCGTTGATCTCAAAGATCGTTCCGGTTTTCTTGGCAGTCCGGGCAAGGGCATCATAATTTACCGGATAGTGCGTGTTGTCGCTGTGGCCCAGGATCTTTACGCAGGGATTTTTCATGACGTTGATAAAAGCTTCGGTATTTTCGTCCCTGGTCCCGGAATGATAATTCCAGGCATGCATACTGGCAATCGCATAATCAAGTTTACATAATAATTCCTGATCCAGATCCACCCGTCCTTTTCGGTCCAGGATATTCAGTTCGATTCCGTAGAGCAGGTCTACGCCGAAATGTTTTTTCGGAGAATAGGTAAGACTGCGGAAATAGGAAGATGTTCCGGCTGCCAGAGTGCCGGGACCGTGATCGGTGATCCCAAGGAGCCGGAGCCCTTTTTTGGCAGCAGCCCTTGCCATGTTGGTGATGGTACATTCCGTGCCGTGTCCGCTGGCAATGGAATGGGTATGCATATCAGACAGATACATAAAATCACACCTCTTTT
>CAVEKJ010000045.1:0-8567 GCA_963616205.1 Prevotella sp. | reverse complement strand
CTGTTCTTGAAGTAATTTTTACACTAAAAATAAAAGAATTTCCATATAAATTCAAGTATGGCAGAGTGAAAAAGCAAAGTCAATAGAGAAAAAAGGGAATTCACGAAAAACAAATAAAACACACAGGGTTTATCCAATAAAAACCACAAAAACAGCAAGAAACCAATGTTGGATTTCGTTGACATCAAAGTAGGGGTAAGGTATAATGAAATTACATGAGCACATAGCCGGACATGAGCGGTCCTGGAAGCGTGGAGGCGGACAGATCACCAGAAACAACCGGTTATGAGAAAGGAGAATCATGGAGAAATTTCATATAGCAGATATCCCGAAAACAGACAGGATCACACATCTTGTGGATAATCTTTATGCAAAGATGCCGGTGATCGAATCTGCCAGAGCGAAACTGATCACAGAGTCTTATAAGCAGACCGAAGACGAGCCGATCATTACCCGCAGAGCCAAGGCATTTGCCCATATCCTGCACAACATTCCCATCATTATCCGTGATGAGGAACTGATCGTCGGAAGCAGCACCCTGGCTCCAAGAGGATGTCAGACATTCCCGGAGTATTCTTTCCAGTGGCTGGAGGATGAGCTGGATACCGTAGCTACCAGAACAGCCGATCCATTTTATATTGCGGAGGAAACCAAGGCGGAGCTTCGCGAAGTACATAAATACTGGAAAGGCAAAACAACCAGTGAACTTGCAACTTCCTACATGGCACCAGAAGCTATCCTTGCCATTGACCACAACATTTTTACACCGGGAAACTATTTCTACAATGGTGTAGGACATGTAACAGTTAAATATGAAGAAGTTCTGGCAATCGGTTATGAGGGTATCATTGTCAAGGCGCAGAAAGAACTGGATGAGTGCAATGTGGGAGATGGCGATTACGCAAAGAAATCCCGTTTCCTGGAAGCAGTTATCTTAAGCTGTCAGGCTGTTATTGATTATGCACATCGTTATGCTGAGCTTGCTGAGCAGATGGCATATCAGTGTCAGGACCCGACCAGAAAACAGGAACTCCTTCAGATCGCATCCAACTGTACCCGCGTACCGGCCAAAGGTGCACGCAACTTTTATGAGGCATGCCAGTCCTTCTGGTTTGTACAGCAGCTGATCCAGATGGAGAGCAGCGGACATTCCATTTCACCGGGACGTTTTGACCAGTATATGTATCCATATTATAAGAGCGATATGGAAGCAGGCAATCTTACCAGAGAGTTTGCACAGGAACTGATGGACTGCATCTGGGTTAAATTAAATGACCTGAATAAATGCCGTGATGCTGCATCCGCAGAAGGTTTCGCAGGATACAGCCTTTTCCAGAACCTGATCGCTGGAGGCCAGAACAAGGACGGCGAGGATGTGACCAATGATCTCTCCTTTATGTGTATCCAGGCATCCATGCATGTACATCTTCCGGCACCGTCTCTTTCTGTAAGAGTATGGAACGGATCTCCTCATGAATTCCTGATCAAGGCTGCAGAGCTTACAAGAACAGGAATCGGACTTCCGGCTTATTATAATGACGAGGTTATCATTCCTGCACTGCAGAACCGGGGACTTTCTCTTGCAGATGCCAGAGAATATAACATCATCGGCTGCGTAGAGCCTCAGAAGGCAGGTAAGACAGAGGGCTGGCATGACGCCGCATTCTTTAACATGTGCCGTCCGCTGGAGATGGTTTTCTCCAATGGTATGGATAAAGGTGTGCAGATCGGTGTTAAGACCGGCGATGTCACAGAGATGAAGACTTTTGATGAGTTCTATGACGCATACAAGAAACAGATGGAATATTTCATTTCCCTGCTTGTAAACGCAGATAACGCCATTGACGTTGCACATGCGGAGAGATGTCCGCTTCCGTTCCTTTCCTGTATGGTGGACGACTGTCTGAAACGTGGTAAATCCGTTCAGGAAGGTGGAGCAGTTTATAACTTCACAGGCCCGCAGGGATTCGGTATTGCAAACATGGCAGATTCTCTGTATGCAGTCCGTAAACTTGTATACGAAGAGAAGAAGATGACCATGGAAGAGCTTAAGGAGGCTCTGGCATGGAACTACGGAAAGGGCATCGATGCACAGTCCGCAGCAGATATCACTACCATCGTTATGCAGAAACTTCAGGAGAACGGCATCAGCGTAAATGAGCAGACAGCAACTGCTGTTATGACAGCAGCTCTTGGAACCGAGCCAGCCCCTGAGAAAAAAGCAAGATTTGAAGAGATCCACAAGATGATCGATGAAGTTCCGAAGTTCGGAAACGATATCCCGGATGTGGATTACTTTGCAAGGGATGTGGCTTACACCTATACAAAGCCACTTCAGAAATATATGAACCCGAGAGGCGGACATTATCAGGCAGGACTTTATCCGGTATCTGCAAACGTTCCTCTTGGCGGACAGACCGGCGCTACACCGGACGGCCGTTATGCACATACACCGGTTGCAGATGGCGTTTCCCCATCAGCAGGCAAAGATACGAAAGGCCCGACAGCGGCAGCGACTTCCGTATCCCGTCTGGATCACTTTATCGTATCCAACGGAACACTGTTCAACCAGAAATTCCATCCGTCCGCACTTGCAGGAAGAGAAGGACTGGAGAAGTTTGTGGCACTGATCCGTGGATACTTTGATCAGAAGGGTATGCATATGCAGTTCAACGTTGTTGACAGACAGACACTTCTGGATGCACAGGAACATCCGGAGAAGTACAAACACCTGGTTGTACGTGTTGCCGGATACAGCGCACTGTTCACCACACTTTCCAGATCTCTGCAGGATGATATTATCAGAAGAACAGAACAGGGCTTCTAAAGGAGTAACTTATGGACTATTTGGATACAAAGGGCAGGATCTTTGATATTCAGAAATATTCAGTACACGATGGTCCGGGCATCCGTACCATCGTGTTCCTGAAAGGCTGCGTTCTCCGCTGCCGCTGGTGCTGCAATCCGGAATCACAGGAGTACAGGATCCAGAACATGAAAGTTCTGGGCGAGGACAAGGTGATCGGCCGTGATGTGACCGTCCGTGAGATGATCGAAGAGGTGGAAAAAGACCGTGCATATTATTACCGTTCCGGAGGCGGGATCACCCTTTCCGGCGGTGAGTGTATGTGCCAGGCGGACTTTTCCAGAGATCTTCTCCGCGCGGCAAAAGAACGCGGCATCAACACTGCGGTAGAGAGCATGGCATGTGCCCCGTGGGAAAAGATCGAACAGGTTCTTCCTTATCTGGATGTATATCTTATGGATATCAAACACATGAATCAGGAAAAACATAAGGAGTTTACAGGACGCGCCAACGGACTGATGCTGGAAAATGCAAGAAAAGTTGCCCTCTATGGCAAAACCAGACTGGTGATCCGCGTTCCGGTTATCCCGACTTTCAATGATTCCGTAGAAGAGATCCAGGCGATTGCCAGATTTGCGGCATCCCTTCCGGGGGTAAACAAGATCCATCTTCTTCCGTACCACAGACTGGGACAGGACAAATACGATGGCCTTGGACGACCCTATTTAATGGAAGGAATTCTTCCACCGACAGCGGAACATATGCAGATGTTAAAGAATGCAGTGCATGCGGTATGCAATCTTGACTGCCAGATCGGCGGCTGAGAATCAGAAGGCATACACAGAAAAAAGATCTTCTGCAAACAAAACATAAAAAACAATAAAAACAACACAATAAATAACAAGAAACCAACATAAAACAACGGATTGTCCTTGACTTATTTTGTGGCATGGAGTAAAATATTTTCAGAAACAAAATAGTGCAATCCAATGCTCAAGGAGGAAATTAAGCATGGTAAACGAGTTTGAAATCAAAAAACAGCTTTGTGACATCGGTAAGAGAATCTACAACCGTAACATGGTTGCAGCAAACGACGGAAACTTCTCCGTTAAAGTAGCAGAGAACGAGTATCTTTGCACACCAACAGGTGTATCCAAAGGTTTCATGACACCAGAGTTCATCTGTAAAGTAGATGGCAAGGGTAATGTAATCCAGGCTAACCCGGGATTCAAACCATCATCTGAGATCAAGATGCACATGAGAGTATATGAGAAGAGACCGGACGTAGGATCTGTTGTACATGCTCATCCGATCTATGCTACATCTTTCGCAATCGCAGGTATCCCGCTTACACAGCCGATCATGCCAGAGGCAGTTATCGCTCTTGGATGTGTTCCGATCGCTGAGTACGGTACACCTTCTACAATGGAGATTCCGGATAACCTTGAGAAATACCTTCCATATTTCGATGCAGTACTTCTTGAGAACCACGGAGCACTTACATGGAGCACAGACCTTAACGCTGCATATATGAAGATGGAGTCTGTAGAGTTCTACGCACAGCTTCTGTATCAGAGCAAACTTCTTGGCGGCCCGAAGGAATTCGACAAAGAGAACATCGAGAAACTGTATGCGATCCGTCGTAAATTCGGTATGCCTGGAAAACATCCGGCAAACCTCTGCCTGAACAAAGATGGAAAGAACTGCCATAACTGCGGCGGCGGATGCCACAGCGAGGACTACAAACAGTTCCCAGGATATCAGTATGATTTCGTTGGAAAAGACTGTGACAATAAAGAAGCAGCTCCTGCAGCGGATGCAACAGCTAATGCAGACGCAGAGCTTGTAGCTCAGATCACAAAACAGGTTATGGCTCAGCTTGGCCTGAAATAATTTTTTGACGGAATATTAAGGAGGACATCTCATGCCAATAAGTGAGAATATGGTACAGGAAATTGTACAGGAAGTTATGGCAAAAATGCAGATTGCAGATGCTCCGGCCGGAAAACATGGCGTTTTCAAGGATATGAATGATGCTATCGAAGCAGCGAAAAAAGCGCAGCTGGTAGTTAAGACAATGTCTATGGACCAGAGAGAGAAGATCATCACCTGCATCCGTAAAAAGATCAAAGAAAATGCGGAAGTAATGGCTCGCATGGGTGTTGAGGAAACTGGTATGGGTAATGTAGGAGACAAGATCCTCAAACATCACCTGGTAGCAGATAAGACACCTGGTACAGAAGACATCACAACAACTGCATGGTCCGGAGACAGAGGACTGACTCTGATCGAGATGGGACCGTTTGGCGTGATCGGTGCGATCACACCATGTACTAACCCAAGTGAAACAGTTCTCTGTAACACAATGGGTATGCTGGCAGGCGGAAATACAGTTGTATTCAACCCGCATCCGGCAGCAGTTAAAACTTCTATTTATGCAATCAATCTTTTAAATGAGGCTTCCCTGGAGTCAGGCGGCCCGGATAATATCGCTGTCACAGTTGAGAAACCAACACTTGAGACAAGCAGTATTATGATGAAACATAAAGATATCCACCTTATCGCAGCAACAGGAGGTCCTGGTGTTGTAACAGCAGTCCTTTCTTCCGGTAAGAGAGGAATCGGTGCAGGAGCAGGTAACCCGCCGGCACTGGTTGATGATACTGCTGATATCCGTAAGGCAGCTAAGGATATCGTAAACGGATGTACATTCGATAACAACCTTCCATGTATCGCTGAGAAGGAAGTTGTTGCAGTATCTTCCGTAGTTGATGAGTTAATGCATTATATGATCACAGAGAATGACTGCTACCTTGCATCCAAGGAAGAGCAGGACAAACTTGTTGAGACTGTACTTGCAGGCGGCAAGCTGAACCGTAAATGCGTAGGCCGTGACGCCAAGACACTTCTCTCCATGATCGGAGTACAGGCACCGGCAAATACCCGCTGCATCATCTTCGAGGGACCGAAGGAACATCCGCTCATCACAACAGAGCTTATGATGCCGATCCTCGGAATCGTAAGAGCTAAGGATTTTGACGACGCTGTAGAGCAGGCTGTATGGCTTGAGCATGGCAACCGTCATTCCGCACATATTCATTCCAAGAATATTGATAACATTACAAAATATGCGAAAGCAATTGACACCGCGATCCTTGTAAAGAACGGCCCGTCCTATTCCGCACTTGGATTTGGTGGAGAAGGTTTCTGTACATTCACAATCGCAAGCCGTACCGGTGAGGGACTTACAAGCGCAAGCACATTCACAAAGAGAAGACGCTGCGTAATGACAGACAGCCTTTGCATTCGTTGATCAGGAGGAACATAAACAATGGATATGAACAATGTAAATATCGAAGAAATCGTTAAACAGGTTCTCTCCGGCATGACAGGAAACGCTCCGGCAGCAGCAGCTACCGCAAGCGCTCCGGCTGCTCCGGCAGGAAATGCTATTCCGAAAAAAGCAAGAGTAGCAATGATGACAGAGAAGAAACATTTTGAGCTTCAGGAGTATGATCTTCCGGAGGTTGGCGACGACGACATCCTTGTAAAGGTTGAGGGATGCGGTGTCTGCGGAACAGATGCTCACGAGTTCAAAAATGACCCGTTCGGACTTATCCCGGTAGTTCTCGGACACGAAGGAACCGGCGAGATCGTAAAAATGGGTAAAAACGTCAAAACAGATACAGCCGGCAAACCGGTTAAAGTTGGTGACAAGATCGTTACCTGCATGATCTTCAAGGATGATCCGGAGATCACAATGTTTGACCTTAACAAGAAGAATGTAGGCGGTGCTGACGTATACGGACTTCTTCCGGACGATGATGTGAAATTCAACGGCTGGTTCGCTGATTACATCTTCATCAGAGGCGGAAACTTCGGTTCCACATTTTTCAATGTAAGCGACCTTGATCTTGATTCCCGTATCCTTATCGAGCCATGTGCAGTACTTGTACATGCAGTAGAGAGAGCGAAAACAACAGGAATCCTGAAATTCAACAGCAGAGTTGTTGTTCAGGGTTGCGGACCGATCGGTCTGATCTGTATTGCAGTTCTCCATACACTGGGCGTTCACAATATCTGTGCAGTAGACGGAAATGAAAAACGTCTTGAGTTTGCCAAGAGAATGGGAGCTACCACAACTGTAAACTTTATGAACTTCAAGGGTGTTGAGGCACTTGCCGAAGCTGTGAAAGAGGCTCAGGACGGACATCTTGCAGACTTTGCTTTCCAGTGTACAGGAAATCCTCATGCACACTCCAATATCTATAAATTCATCCGCAACGGCGGCGGTCTTTGCGAGCTTGGTTTCTTCATCAATGGTGGAGACGCTACGATCAACCCGCATTTCGACCTCTGCTCCAAAGAGATCAATCTTGTTGGTTCCTGGGTATACAACCTCAGAGACTATGCAACAACCTTTGATTTCCTTAAGAGAGCAAAAGCGATCGGACTTCCAATGTCTGACCTGATCACCCATAGATTCCCTCTGGAGGAGATCAACGAGGCACTTGAGACAAACCTGGCAATGACAGGTCTTAAGATCGCAGTTATCAACAAATAACCTTAACGGGAAAGGAGAAGCAACATGGCAGAAGCTGTAGGAATTCTGGAAGTCTTCGGACTTGCAACAGCCTTTGTGGCAGCTGACGCCGGGTGCAAGGCTGCAAATGTCCGCCTGGAAGTATTCGACAAGAATAAACCGGCGAATGCGGACAGCCTGCCAGTACCGCTTCTTGTCTGCATCAAGTACCGCGGAAGCGTGTCAGATGTCACGGCAGCGGTAGAAGCCGGTATGAAGGTCGCAGAGAGCATGACAGGTGTGGTACAGCATTACATAATCCCCAACCCGGAACCAGGTACAAGGAAAATGCTGAAGATCAGCGCCCTGGATAAAGATTAAGAATATTCCGTTCACCGTTCACTTTACAAAAACAACGGAATCATATATGATAAAAAAGTAACGATATAAGATTCAGGAGGATAGAATCATGGCACAGGAAGCATTAGGAATGGTTGAGACAAGAGGCCTCACAGCTGCGATCGAGGCAGCAGATGCAATGACAAAAGCAGCTGAGGTTGCTCTGGTAGGAACAGAGAAGATCGGTTCCGGTCTTGTAACTGTTATGGTTCGTGGAGACGTAGGCGCTGTAAAAGCAGCAGTAGAGAGCGGAAGCGCAGCAGCATCCAGACTTGGAGAGCTTGTAGCTACACACGTGATCCCGAGACCTCATACAGACGTAGAGAAAATCCTTCCGAAGCTCTAATTCAGGCTTTGAGAGGAACAGAAATTAATTAAGGAGTTCGCTCATGGGAAAATCATATGGATTTATAGAAATCACTGGTGTGGTTGCGGCGATCAATGCCCTGGACATCATGTGCAAAACGGCAGACGTTGAGCTGGCGTCATGGGAGCGTAAGCTGGGCGGACGACTGGTGACCCTTATTGTACAAGGCGATGTATCAGCGGTTACTGCAGCTGTGAATGCAGCAGTAGAACAGGCCATCAAAAAACCTGCCAGCTATGCGGTAATTGCCAATCCTCACGAGGAGATCGTCAAACTGGTTGAGCTGAGTGCAAGCCGGTGGAAAAAGAAACAGCAGGAAGATCCGGAAGAAGCACTGGAAGGCAAAAACAGCAGCAAAAAATAAGCTGCTGCACCAAAATAGTCAGAAGTAAACAGAACAAATAAAGCATTAATAATCCACAAGGAGGATATGATCATGACACAGGAAGCATTAGGAATGGTTGAGACAAGAG
>CAVEKJ010000044.1:0-10672 GCA_963616205.1 Prevotella sp. | reverse complement strand
TACTCGGGAGGTTATGGGCTAGGGTGGCTGGATGGGTGGGTGGTTTACTTGGGGTGGGAGGCTGAGTGGTTTGGCGCTAGAATTGCTATTGGCTTGTCGAATTATGGCAGAATTTTAAGATGAAATTTTAATGCTTTTTATTATAGTATATGGTATGGTTATTATATCTTATAAGATCTTTTGTCTGTATGGACATTCTTGATGCTTCGGATTCAGAAGCGTTTTCCATTTTTTGTTACTGTAAATTTTGTGAAAGGCCAGTTTATGGTGTTTTCACGTTTTATTTGTGTGGTATAATATATATATCAATAGGAGTGCTAATGGCCAACAATACTATATTTGACGATGTTTTCCGGACGATGGTGGAGAAGATGACGTACCTGCTTGTTCCGCTTATCAATGAGGTATTCCACACTTCGTACCCGGAGGATGTGGAGATTGTGCATCTTCGGAATGAGCATCAGCTGGAGAACGGGGAATTGATCACAGATGCCCGGTTATTGATCGGGGATAAGGTGTATCATATTGAGTGTCAGAGTACGGATGATACTACGATGTCAATCAGGATGTTTGAGTATGATCTCGCGATTGCACTGGAGAACAGGCGGAAGATTGGACGGAAGTTTTTTGTGGAGTTTCCGAGGTCTTGTGTAATTTATCTGAGAACTACGAAGAACACGCCGGATGTTGAGGAAGTGGAGTTGCTACTTCCGGATGGACAGGTGTGTGAGTATCGGGTTCCAACGTTGAAGGTGGAGCGTTATACAAAAGAGAGTATTTTTGAAAAGAATCTTTTGATGCTGCTTCCGTTTTATGTGATGAGGTACGAGGATACAACGCATACGATAGGAAAAGACTCTGAGAAATTACAAGGATTATTAAAAGAGTACGAGAATATCAGGATAAATCTGGAGAAAGAACTTTCGATAGCTGGAAGGTCAGAATTATACGCAGATTTGAATAAACTAACCAAATAACTGCTTGGCAGTTTATTTGGTTATGAGCAAGTAGCAAAGCGGATTGCGAATGTCCGCTTGTCTGTAAGAATATCGGATTACATTTTCAGGAAAGAGGAAAAGATCAGAAAAGGAGTGGATGAAGTTATGGGTGGAAAGGTTTTACAGTTGGAATCAGAGAGGCTTCGTGAGGAAGGGATGGCGATTGGAGAAGCCCGTGGAAAAGCCATTGGAAAAGCCGAAGGTGAGGCAAGAATACGTGCATTGATCAATCATCTGATCTCGGATGGTCGGGTAGATGAGATTCAGAGGATAGTTAATAGTGAGGATGCATGCAGGGAATTGTACAGGAAATACGGTTTATAAAAAATTGTCGGTGGAGCATTTTCACTCCACCGGCAGATCCCTGTGCTCCACGCTGGTGGAGAACACAATCTGTGTTTTGGTGCGGCCGAATTGCTGGAGTTCGTTGATGAAGTGGTCCAGTTCCATGGTTGAACGGAAGGCGACTTCGATGAGCATGGAGTAGTCTCCGGTGACGCAGTTGCATTCGATGACGTTTGGGATGGACTGGATGAAGGGGTAGAAGTCTTTTTTCTGGTAGGGTTCTACTTCAAGATTGATGAATGCTTTTATATGATAACCGAGAAAGACCGGGTTGATCTGGGCGTGGTAGCCTGTGATCAGCCCGTTTTTTTCGAGGTGTTCGATCCTGGCGGAGACTGCGGGGGAGGAGAGGAAGACTTCTTTTGCGATTTCTTTTACCGGGGTGCGGGCGTTTTTTTGAAGCATTTCGATGATCTTTCGGTCGATGTTGTCTAGTTTGTGTTCCATATGGACAGGCTCCTTTCAATGCAAAAAAATATGCGTTTGATTTCTGTAGAAACCGGCTGATGGGGTAGCCGGAAAATATATATTTCTGTATTGATTATACTGCGCGTGTTATCACGACACAAGAAACGACTTAATAAAAATAAGAAAAATAAAAGAAATTATTTAAAAAATTAATTCTAATCACCGAAAAACACGGATAATCATGGTTTTCCCTTAAAAGTATTTACAAGCCACGGAGAAAGTGTTAGTTTCTTAGACATCAGAAAAACAGCTGCTGATAAAAATGAAAATGACAGAATGATTCGCGGACAGCGAATATCCGCCGAACTGAAAAAAATGAGATCAGAAAGCGGAGCAGATCAGACGTGCACAGGAATCAGAAGAAAGAAGAGGGATGACAAAATGACAACAGAAACGAGACTGGAAGCAGATTCAATTGGAACTATGGAAGTGCCTGCAGAGGCTTATTACGGGGTACAGGCTTTAAGAGCAAAACAGAATTTCCCGATCACAGGAACAAAACTTCATCCGGTATTTATCAAAAACCTGGCACAGGTCAAAAAAGCAGCAGCAATCACCAATCGTAACGCAGGGCTTCTTCCAAAGGATAAAGCAGATGCCATTATCAAAGCCTGTGATGAAGTGATCGCCGGCAAATGGGCAGAGGAGTTTATTGTGGATGCCATTCAGGGTGGCGCAGGTACCAGTGCAAATATGAACATGAATGAAGTGATCGCAAACAGAGCCGGTGAGATCCTTGGATGTCCGAAAGGAAGCTACAAGCTGGTTCATCCAAACGATCACGTAAACATGGCACAGTCCACCAACGATGTGATTCCAACAGCCGGTAAGCTTACCGTCCTGGATCTTCTGGCACCTCTGGAAAAATCACTCTTAAGACTGGAAAAGGAACTTTCTAAAAAAGCAGAAGAGTTCGACGATGTGATCACAATGGGACGTACACAGCTTCAGGATGCGGTTCCGATCCGTCTTGGCCAGGTGTTCCATGGTTATGCTTCCATGGTTGCCAGAGACCGGAAGCGTATTGAAAAAGCCCACAAAGAAATGTATACAGTAAACCTTGGTGGAACGGCAGTAGGAACGGCCATCAATGTTTCCGATTCTTATTTTTACAAGATCGTGCCGAATCTGGAAAGTCTTACCGGTTATCCACTGAAACAGGCAGAAGATCTTTTTGATGCAACAGAAAACCTGGACGGTTTCGTTGCAGTATCCGGTGTGGTGAAGACCTGTGCGGTGGATCTTTCCAAGATGTGCAACGATCTCAGACTGATGTCCTCCGGACCGAAGACTGGTTTTGGTGAGATTAACCTTCCGGCGAAACAGAACGGTTCTTCCATCATGCCGGGCAAGGTTAACCCGGTAATTCCGGAGGTGGTAAGTCAGGTTGCCTTTCACATTGTGGGACATGACACGACAATCACCATGGCAGCAGAAGCCGGACAGCTGGAGCTGAATGCCTTTGAGCCGGTTGTGTTCTGTAACCTGTTTGAATCCATTACAACCCTGGAAAAGGCAGTGGATACACTGATCGTAAACTGCATCACAGGAATCACCGCAAACCGCAAACACTGCAAAGAACTGATGGAAAGCAGCGCAGGAATCGCAACGGCACTTTGCCCGCACATCGGTTACAAAGCATCCGCAACCATCGCAAAAACCGCAGTAAAAACCGGTAAATCTGTCCGGGAACTTGTTCTGGAGCAGGGATTTATGACAGAAGAGGAACTGGAGCAGGTTCTTGATCCGTATCTGCTGACAGAAGTCGGAGAAGAGAGGAAAGAGGATGAAGCAAGGAAGAAAGCCTGCTGAGAAAATATTTATACAGAGCAGATAAGTTTTCTAAAAGGCAGATAAGAGTAGGCCGGGCAGAAAATTTGATAAACAGAAGGCAGCTGGCTGAGGCAGAGTAGAAGTAAGCGTGATGAACTGCAGATAGCTGGCATGAGAAATAAGTATATTAATGAGTATAAAAAAGGAGACTTGCCACAGTGCAGGTCTCCTTTTATAATAGAAGAAACATGATGAAAAAGAAGGGAAAGACACATGCTTAAACGAACCGCTATCCGGGCACTCTGCAACACAACTGTATATCAGAGAGGTCTTGATATCTATCGCACAGGAAAGAAGATCCAGTCGCTGGATATTAAGCCAAAAGGGGCTGTGGACAAGGTATCCGCAACGGTAAAAGGTAGTGGAAGAAATGTATACAACACAGGTTTTCAATATGATGAAGAGGCTGACCGTGTAAAAGAACCGTACTGCGACTGCCCGGCTTTTCGCAGTTACACTGGGATCTGTAAGCATTGCGTGGCGGTGCTCCTGGAATATGGTGACCGAAAAGCCTGTGAGCGTGTGGAAGCCCGGCGGCAGCAGGAACAGGCAAAAAGGACAGCTGAAAATACAGGAAATTCCGCATTGCCGGAAGCTGTATCAGGAGCTGGTGTACCGGCAACGAAGACAACCGTAGAACTGAAAAGCCTTCTCAACCGGCAGCTGTACAGCCGGATGCTGCCATTCTCCGGGGATCCGTATTTTGGCCGGGTAGAGCTGGAAACCTGTCTGAAATTTAATTCTGCCGGAAATTGTTTTTCCGCAGAATTCCGCATCGGCTGTGAGAAAAAGTATATCCTGAAAGACGTACTGGCTTTTGTGTGGAACCTGGATCATAATGAGAAGATCTCTTATGGAAAAAATCTCGAATTTATCCATGCCGAAGAAGCTTTTGCCGAGGGATACAGGTGCGTACTTTCTTTTATCCAAAACTGGGTGGAAGATCATTACGGTACTTACATGAGTCGGTATGAAAGCCATCAGCATATGAATGATAGTGTAAAAGTGCGGGACCTTTCTCTGAATGGAAAAGAGCTGGAGGAACTTTTGCTTGCGTTGGACGAGGGCAGTTTTAAAATGCAGATGAACCATGATCCGGAAGTTACCTGGCAGGCAGTGAAGGCGGTTCCGGAGCGCACCCTGGTGATCCGGAAAAAAGAGCAGGGATTATCTCTGGAACTTGCGCCTGTATACAGTGTGGAAGGCCTCCGATATCATATGTATTTTGACGGAACGAAGGTGTATCTGGTTTCCAGGGAGGAAATGGGTGCTGTGGAGGAATTTATCAGCTGTCTGGAGCGGCTTCCGGCAGGCCGGGCTTTTATTGATGAACCGGATGTGCCTGCCTTTGTCCGGGAATTGCTCCCTTCCCTGGAAAAATTTTTCCACTGTGATCTCAGGGATTTTCCAGAAGAAACAGGTCTTGAATGTTACAAGGCCGCATATGAGATTTATCTGGATGCACCGGAACGGGACTGGGTTACCTGTAAAGCGTTTTCGGTTTACGGGGAAGATAAGTTTTCGGTTTTTGACAGGAGTGTGTCTGCACGTACCAGGGATATTACCGGGGAGATGGGTGTGTTTGCGCTGTTGTCGAAGTATTTTAACGGGTATGACGCGCAGAGGATGGAGCTGGCGCTGGATTGCCGGGAAGGTGCAACAGGAATGGATGCCGGAGGAAAGGGGCAGGATGAGAGTAAATCCGCTGATGTAAGAGCTTCCGAAGAAAAGATTTATCAACTTCTTACGGAGGGCATCCCTGCCATGCAGAAGATCGCAACGGTCTACATTTCCCAGTCCATCAAACAGATGCGTGTGACGAAAATGCCCAACATCCGTCTTGGCGTTTCGCTGTCAGCGGGACTTCTGAATCTGGACATGGATGTGGAGGGGATGGATCAGGCGCAGCTTTTTGACATTCTTTCCAGGTATGACCGCAGGAAAAAATATTTTCGCCTGAAAGACGGCAGTTTTCTCGATATTTCCGATGGTCAGCTTAGGGAACTCTCTGCTCTGAAAGATGGTCTGCAGATCAGTGAAAGCGAACTGAAAAAAGGCAGAACTCAGGTGCCTGCTTACCGTGCCATGTATCTGGACAGTCAGCTGAAAGGCGACGATCTGATCAAGGTGGAGAAAGATAATGCCTTCCGTGCGCTGATCCGAAACATGCAGACCATGGAAGACCACAAATTCCAGGTTCCACCGGAGCAGGAAAAAATTCTCCGTGGTTATCAGAAAGAGGGTTTTTGCTGGATCAAGACGTTGAAACATAACCAGTTTGGTGGAATCCTGGCAGACGATATGGGCCTTGGAAAAACGCTCCAGGTAATCGCGTTTCTCTGGTCAGAATTCCGGGAATCTGTGCCTGGAGAAAACAGGCGTGCACTTGTGGTAACTCCGGCATCACTGGTGTTTAACTGGATGAGCGAGATTGAGCGTTTTGCACCAGGGCTTCCGGCTACAGTTGTGACGGGAGATGTGAAGGAACGAAAAGCACTGATCAAAAATGCGGGAGAACGGGAAGTTCTGATCACTTCCTATGATCTTTTGAAACGTGATCTGAAGTCTTATCAGAAGCTGGATTTTGCGGTGCAGATCATTGATGAGGCGCAGTATATCAAGAACCACGGAACTCAGGCGGCGAAGGCGGTAAAGGAGATCCGGTCGGAATTTCGGCTGGCGCTGACCGGTACGCCGGTGGAGAACCGGCTCAGTGAACTGTGGAGTATTTTTGATTTTCTGATGCCGGGATTTCTTTATTCTTATGAAAAGTTCCGAAAGGAGATCGAACTTCCGGCTGTGCAGTACAGCAATTCGGAAGCAATGGAACGGCTGCAGAAGATGATCCGGCCGTTTGTGCTGCGAAGACTGAAGAAGGACGTGCTGAATGACCTTCCGGATAAGCTGGAAAAAGATATGTTTTCCCCGCTGGAAAGTGAGCAGAAAGAGTTGTATGAGGCTCATACGGAACGGCTCCGCTTGATGCTGGGGATGAAGTCGGATGCGGAATTTCGCACTTCCAAACTGCAGATCCTTGCAGAGATCACAAGGCTGCGGCAGATCTGTTGTTATCCGGGGCTTATATATGAAGGATATAAGGGAAATTCTTCCAAGCTTGAGATGTGCATGGAGCTGGTGCAGAATGCGGTAAATGGTGGGCATAAGATCCTGCTGTTTTCGCAGTTTACGACTATGCTGGATGTGCTGGCGGAACGTCTGAAAAAAGCGAAGATTTCTTTTTATATGCTGACTGGAAATACGTCTAAGGAGAAGCGTGCCGAACTGGTGCAGGCTTTTAATGAGGATGAAACCTCTGTGTTCTGCATTTCCCTGAAAGCGGGAGGAACGGGCTTAAATCTCACTGCGGCAGATATCGTGATCCACTATGATCCCTGGTGGAATTTCGCCGTACAGAACCAGGCCACAGACCGCGCCCACCGCATCGGCCAGCAGAACGTTGTCAGCGTCTACCGCCTTTTCATGAAAGACACCATAGAAGAACGCATCCGCGCCCTCCAGGAAAAGAAACGTGAACTCGCCGACGAGATCCTAAGCGGCGAAGGAATCAGTCAGGCTCTGATTAGCCGTGAGGAAGTGTTGGAGCTGCTGGGACGGTAAAAGATTAACCGAATGCGGATTGAGAATATCCGCCTGCTTCATATATAAAAATCCCCCATACAATGCAGAGATTTCATATTCTGCATTGTACGGGGGAATCTTTTATGCGAAAAATTTATCGTACAGACCAAAGAAGAAGATAAACAGAATGATCAGCGGAAGGATATAAGTGATATATCCGCGCATCCATTTCTGGATCTTCAGGCCTTTTCCGGTGTTGGCTTCTTTTGTGAAGTTTTCCCAGCCCCAGCCGCGTTTGGAAACGCAGAAGAGCAGGTAAACAAGAGAGCCAAGCGGAAGCAGAAGGTTACTTACCAGGAAATCCTCGAAGTCGAGAACTGCACCGCCGAATACCTCAAATCCGCTCCAGCTCCATACGTTATAACCAAGAACGCATGGCAGGGAAAGAAGGATGATGGCAACGGCATTCACAAGACTGGATTTCTTACGGCTCCAGCCGGTAAGTTCCATACCACAGGAAATAATATTTTCAAATACAGCCAGGATGGTGGAAAATGCCGCAAAGAACATAAAGATGAAGAACAAACTTCCCCACAGTCTTCCAAGCGGGATGTGGTTGAAAATATTCGGCAGTGTGATGAAGATCAGGCTTGGTCCGGAAGTCTGGTCAACATTGAATGTAAAACATGCCGGGAAAATGATCAGTCCGGATGTGATTGCAACAAAGGTATCCAGAAGCGCGATATTTACGGACTCACCAAGTAACGCATGGTCTTTGCCAATGTAGCTTCCAAAGATTGCCATGGCGCCGATACCAAGGCTAAGTGTAAAGAATGCCTGGTTCATAGCACCGGTGATGGTGGAAATGATACCGATCTCTTTCATACGCTCAAAATCCGGGATCAGGTAGAATTTCAGACCTTCTTTTGCACCATCCATAGTGAAACTGTTGATCGCCAGAATAACCATAATGATCAGAAGGGAGATCATCATAACTTTGGTAACTTTTTCCAGACCGTTCTGAAGGCCACGGGAGCAGACAAAAACACCTGCAATAACAACAACGATCATCCAGAATCCCATAGTTACAGGTTTGCCAAGCATGTCTGTAAACTGTCCGGCTACACCTTCCGAGTCAAGTCCCTGGAATTTACCGGTAGCTGTCATATAAAAATAATTCAGCATCCAGCCGGTAACGGTTGTGTAGAACATCATCAGAAGGTAGCATCCGATCAGAGTGATATATCCGTGGATGTGCCATTTCTGGCCCGGTTTCTCCAGAGCGTAGTAGGCTTTGACAGGGCTTTTCTGGCTGGCACGTCCAACCGAAAACTCCATGGTCATAACAGGAAGTCCAAGGATAGCCAGGAAGATCAGGTAAAACAGTACGAATGCACCGCCGCCTCCCTGTCCGGCCATGTAAGGGAACTTCCAGACGTTTCCGATTCCGATGGCGCAGCCTGCGGAAATCAGAATGAATCCCAGACGGGATCCGAGTTTCTCTCTCTCTTTCATAATTCACCTCATGTAAATATGTATAGATTTGCAGTCGGTAATTTCAAGGAGTCTGACATACCGGATCTACCGGTAAAATCCTGTTTCCTGGCAGGCGGGATACCGATTTGCTCCTCCCGCATCTGTCGCTTGGTTTCTTCTCAGTAATATGCTAAAGTCACAAAGCTAATTTTATCATATTTCGGAATATTGCACAATAAAAAGAACTTGCATTTTATGCAAAAAGTGTGGTATTATAAAAAGAATACTGCGATGAAATAAAGCGGTGAACCGTTGCGCTTTAACGAGACATAGAAAACGGCCGGTGTGTGTCTGTGAAATAACAACAGGCAGATAATACAGTAATGCAGGTTTCGGGCGCAGATGTAATTTTCAGGATTAGAGCAGGGGAGAAAATGATTATGAGCAACAGATATTTCTATTTTACAAGACACGGACAGACCATCTGGAATGTAGAAAACAAGATTTGCGGAGCAACAGACATTGCGCTGACAGATCTGGGCCATCAGCAGGCCATTGATCTTGGAAGCAAGATCGCACAGGAAGATCTGGGAATCGATGAGATCCTGTATTCTCCTTTGATGCGCGCGGCAGACACTGCAAAACACATTTCCCAGATGACCGGCATTCCCGCAAGAATGGAGCCAAGGCTGAAAGAACAGAACTTTGGAAAATATGAATCCACACCGAGAAATGGAGATGTTTTCCGTAAAGATAAAGAGAATTTTGTCTGCCGCTATGACGGCGGAGAATCCATGCTGCAGCTTTGCCAGAGGATCTACAATCTTCTCGATGATATAAAGAATGATCCCAGTGGAAAAACCTATCTCCTGGTAGCCCATAACGGAATTTCCAGAGCCATTGAATCTTATTTCCACGATATGACAAATGAGGAGTTTGCAGCATTTGGAATAAAGAATTGCGAGTTGCGGAGATATGAGTTCAGTAAGTAATAAACAAGAAGCGGAGCGGATTGCGAATGTTCCGGAGACCATTTCTTGTGGAAAAAATCTCTTCGTGTTATACTGAAACACAGACAGGCGGTTCAAACTATCCGCCAGAAAATACGCGGAGGATTTTTCCGGAAAGGATCGTGGATCATGCGGTTAGAGAAAGTACAGGATGCACTGAATAAGAAAAATATCAAATTCGAATACACAGAGGAGGACAGCTGCGGAAGCCTGGATTTCATGTTCCGTGGACTGAAATTTCATGTGTGGGAATATGAGGACAATGGCTGGGGCGCCGAGACCAATATTTATGCGGCTGGAAGAAGTGAGGATATTGACGGAGATTATGAAGAGAAGATTTCTGCGGAGATTCTTTCCTGGCCGGATATGATCAATAATTAAATATTACCTAACGATTATATTGAAAAATAAACAGCTGTAGCTGAATATAACCGAAACCGCATAGCAGAAAACTGCGTATGTGGAAATCAAGTATATTCAGCACAGCTGTTTTTCTGTCATAAAAAAACCTTAACCAGATTGAGAAAGTTTTCTGTGGAGTGTGAAAAGCAATAAGTAGTTGAAAAAATTTCACGATTCCACATCAGTGACTTTAACCTCATCCTGAAATCCGTCAGTATAATGCAGTTCATAATCCTCTGTGATAAACACAGCCTGCACGCCTTTTTTCTCCGCAAATTTCAGTCCCTCATCCAGACCGAGCGCAAAACAGGTGGTACTTAAAGCATCTCCGTCTACAGACTGGTCGGAGATGATCGTCACAGAGATCAGACCATTGTCATATGGATAGCCGGTTTTAGGGTTCAGGATATGATGGTATAATTTTCCATCCTGCTTAAAACACCGTTCGTAAATCCCGGAAGAGACAACGGATTTTCCGGTGATATCCATAACGGCTTCGGTTTCGTTGCGGTCTGCAAAAGGTTTTTGGATCCCTACTTTGAAAGGAGTGCCGTCTGGTTT
>CAVEKJ010000043.1:0-10702 GCA_963616205.1 Prevotella sp. | reverse complement strand
AAAAAACATGAGCGATATCTACGATCTTGCAATTTTAGGAGGAGGCCCGGCGGGGATAACGGCGGCGATCTATGCGTCCAGGGCCAGATTAAATACTATATGGATCGATAAAAATTTTGCACCGGGCGGCCAGATCACTGCTACCTACGAGGTGGATAATTATCCGGGAATGCCGGGGATCTCAGGCATGGATCTGGGAGAAGCTTTCGGGGAGCATGCCCGGAAACTGGGACTGGAGCCACAGCGTGAGAAGATCCTTTCCCTGGAAAATATCTCCGGGGAGATCAAGACGATCCGTACCAAAAAACATGAATACCGGGCAAAAACTCTGATCCTGGCATTCGGGGCAGAGCACCGGAAGCTGGATATTCCGGGAGAAGATGACCTTGGTGGGCTTGGAGTTTCCTATTGTGCGACCTGCGACGGAGCTTTTTATAAAGACCGGACCGCAGTGGTAGTGGGTGGCGGAAACGTGGCAGCAGAGGATGCGGTTTTTCTTTCCGGCCTTTGCGAAAAAGTATATCTTGTCCATCGCCGTGATGCACTCAGGGCAGACAAGGCCATTCAGGAGAAGGTTTTTGCCTGCGACAATATAGAAATGGTGTGGGACAGTGTTCCCCTGGAGATCCAGGGTCAGGAGGAAGTAACCGGTATCCGCCTCCGCAACGTAAAAACAGAGGAAGAACAGGAACTGACTGCGGATGGTGTTTTCATTGCTGTGGGGATCGTTCCCAGTACAGCGCTTGTAAAAGACCAGCTCAAGCTGGATGAGAACGGATATATCTGTGCAGGGGAAGATGGCATTACCAGTGCACCGGGTGTTTTTGCGGCGGGAGATATTCGTACCAAGGCGCTTCGTCAGGTAGTAACTGCTGTTTCAGACGGAGCCAATGCAGTGGTTTCCGCACAGAAATATCTCTGGAGGACAGACAATGGCAACAATTAAGGAAATCGCGCAGAGAGCAGGTGTAAGTACAACAACTGTTTCCAACGTCATACATGGAAAAACAAAAAAAGTTTCTCCTGCAAACATTCAGAAGATCGAGAATCTCATCCACGAAATGGGCTATGTCCAGAAAATGGGACTGAGAGTTCTCAATAAAGAAAAATCCCAGCTGATCGCAGTTGTTATCAATTATCATAAAGATTTTAAGGATTCCGTTATCGGAGATCCTTTTTATGGAAAGATCATCGGTTTTATCGAGAAATATGTACAGGAATTGGGCTATTATCTGATGCTGTATTCCGCAAAGGATACGGATAAGATCTTTCAGATGGTCATGGGCTGGGATGTGGACGGTGTCATCGCCATCTCCTTCAGTAAAAGCAACTGCGAAAAGATCTATCAGCTGATCAATAAGCCTATTGTTTCCATTGATGCCTACGGTGAGCTTGACGCAGGCCAGGAAAACCATGTCCTGAATATTGGACTGGACGATGAGAGCGGCGGCTACCTTATGACAAAATATCTCCTGGAATGCGGTTATGAGCATATCCAGGTCTGTGCAGGCCGTGACAATGGTGTTGACCATTTCCGCTATCTGGGCGCGCAGAAAGCCGCAAAGGAATTTGCAGGGAAAAAACAGAAGGTGCAGTTTACTGCCCTTGGAATGAATTACGCCAAGCGAAAAGAGAGCTATGCATGGCTGATCCAGAGAAAGAAGCCGAAGACGGCGTTGTTTTTCCTGTCGGATCTCTATGCGCTGGAGGCGATCAGCTTTTTCAGCAGCCGTGGAGTAAAGATCCCGGAGGAGATCGGAATCGCAGGATACGATAATATCAGTTATGCGGAGTTTTCCGTGCCGCGTCTTACTACCATCAGCCAGAATGTGGAGCAGAAAGCTTCCCTTGCTGTGGAGATCCTGATGGAGCGGATCAATGGCGAGGAAAAAGAGCGAGAGAACGAGATCAAACTTCCGGTTACGCTGATACCGCGGAAGTCGGTACAGCCTCAGGAGGAAGATAAGTAGAAGATAAATATCAGCTGAATAAATTGGCCACTGCGGAGCTGAAAAGAACGACAGGCAGTGGGAAGTAAGAGTATAGAGAATTTGAAATATAAAAATGTCAAAAGCCGAAATATACAGGAACTGTCAGAGACTGACAGTCAGAGTATTTTCGGCTTTTATAATAACCGAAAATACTACGAAACAGATGGTTATCCGGCATGGAGTTGCCGTATCAAATTCGGATCAAGAGTGTCTGCAAGTTTATGTGAAACCTGCACAAAACCACAATTTCGAACTTGTCACAATAATAGGTTATGTACATAACCTATTTACAGAACCAACCTTTGATGCTATAGTGTGGGCATAAAAGGTTAGGTACATAACCAAAGGGAAAGAGTTATAGAAGGAGTGAATACCAGATGAAACAGATTCTGATCGCCACACATGGAAAAATGGCCTCCGGTATCCGTTATACAGCAGAGCTGATCGTTGGAAAAATGGCCGAGATCACAACCATCGACGCTTATGTAACACCGGAAGACAATGTGGAGAAAAAGTTTGAAGAATATTTCGCACAGCATGAAAACGACAGGATTTTCGTTTTCACAGATCTGATGGGTGGAAGCGTAAACCAGAAGCTTCTGGGATACAGCCAGAAAGAAAATGTTACGCTGATCACAGGAACGAACCTTCCGGTTCTGATGCAGGTCATGATGGCGGATGACGACGTGACGGATGAAGAGATCCAGGAATTTATCGATGATGCCAGAGAAGAACTTCAGATAGTAGACCTGGGCGGCGGAAAGAAATCCGCATCTGAAAATCGCGCCGCAGAAAATAATGCACCGGCAGCAGGAAGCACCGCAGAAAACACTGCACAGGCAGCAAAAGGTAACGGACAGACAACAGCAAAATCCGCACCGAAAAAACCGTCAGTTCCACAGTCCTACGACAATTCTACAGCAAAGATCACCGCTCTCCGTGTGGATGACCGTCTGATCCACGGGCAGGTTGCCATGACCTGGACCAAACAGCTGGCAGTACAGGGAATCGTAGTAGCCAACGATGAGGCAGCTAATGATAACACTCAGAAGATGGCTCTGAAAATGGCAGTACCGGGCGGAATCAAATCCCTGATCAAACCGGTGGACGAAGCCATCCGTATCTTAAATAATCCGAAAGCATCCAAAATGCGTATCCTGGTTCTCACAAGAACCGTAAAAGATGCCCTGAAAGTAAGACAGAATGTTGGTGAGATCGGATTCCTCAATGTAGGAAACACCGGACGTTTTGACGGAATCGATGTTTCCGAGAAACTTGTCCTGACACCGACCATCATGCTGACGGATTCTGAGCAGCAGGCATTAAAAGAGCTGGTGGCTCTCGACCCGAAGACCTGTATGCAGCAGGTTCCGAACGATGAGCAGAAGCTTGTGAAAGATGTATTAGATAAATTAAATTAAATTAAATATGTCCCCTGTGGGACTGTAAAAGGTAATACGTAACACACAAAAAAGGGAGGAAAGAAAAAATGTTAAACGCATTTCTTGTAGCACTTGCCGTATTCATCTGTGTCGGCGGTGCAGAGCTGATCGGATTTACCATGCTGAACCGTCCGATCGTCATCGGACCGCTGGTAGGTCTGTTCCTTGGAGATATTCACACAGGAGTAATTATCGGAGCTTCACTGGAAGCCGTATTCATGGGAGTTGTAAATATCGGCGGTGCTTCCGCGGCAGAACCCGGAATCGCCACAGCCGTAGGAACTGCTTTTGCCATCATGCTTGGCAAAGGCTCTGAGGTTGCCCTGACACTGGCGCTTCCGATCGGTATCCTTGGTCTTCAGATCAAAACCGTTCTCTACATCTTTATTGTAGGTATGTTTGCAAAAACCTTCGACCGTCTGGCAGCAGAGGGCAAAGAGAAACAGATTATCGCCCTTCACTACGGACTCTGGGCTGTAAACTGGTTCCTGTATTCCCTGTTTGCATTCTTCGGAATCCTGTTCGGATCTGACGCAGTCAGCGCACTTCTGGATGCAATCCCGGACGTTGTTATGAATGGTCTGACCGTCTGCGGAGGACTTCTTCCGGCAGTAGGTATGGCGATGCTGATGAAAATGCTCTGGGACAACAAGATCTGCATGTTCTACTTCCTGGGATTTGTCCTTGCGGCATACTTAAACCTTCCGCTGATCGCCCTTGCAGTGATCGGTGTGATCATTGCCATTTCCATTGGAATGAACGATTACAAGCTTAACCAGCTTGCTGCACAGAGAGTAGCGGTTTCACCGGCCGGCGGCTCTGACGAATATCTTGACGAAGAAGAGGAGGAATTTTTCTCATGAGTAATTTAACAAAATCCATTCCTGCAGATGAAAGAAAAATGCTGAGAAAAGCGTTCTGGCGTTCCTTCACTCTGTATGCGGCAGTAAGCCCGGCAAAACAGGGAGCTTCCGGTTTCTGTTATTCCCTGATGCCGTTTATCAACAAATTTTACAAAAACGATGAGGAAGGCAAAAAAGCTGCCCTCACAAGAAGTATGTCCTACTTCAATACAACCATCACCTGTTCTACTTTTATCATGGGTCTTGTGGCATCCATGGAGAAGAAAAACAGCGAACAGGAAGATTTTGACGCAAGTTCCATCAATGCGGTGAAATCTTCTCTGATGGGACCTCTGGCCGGTATCGGTGATTCCATTTTCTGGGGAGTTCTCCGTGTAATTGCAGCCGGAATCGCAGTAGGTCTTGGTGCATCCGGAAACGTTCTGGCACCGATCGTATTTCTGCTTCTTTTTAACATTCCGTCTATTCTCGTGAAATATTACGGAACATTCCTTGGATACAAACTTGGTTCCGAATACATCCAGAAGGTTTATGCAAGCGGTCTTATGAACATCCTGACAAAGGCTGCCAGCATTGTAGGTCTGATCATGGTTGGTGGTATGACTGCCAGCATGGTAACTTTTAACTCCACTTATGAACTCACCATGAAGGGTGAATCTGTTCTGAACCTCCAGAACATGCTGGATCAGATCTTTATCGGGATCGTTCCTCTGGGACTGACTCTTCTGTGTTACTACCTGCTGAAAAAGAAAAACATCAGCATCACAGTTCTGATCATTGGTGTTATCATCCTGAGCATCCTTCTCTCTCTTCTTGGAATTGCATAAGCCTTACAGACAAGGATAAAGATCAGAACTATGAAAAAGGCGGGCCCAATCGGTCCGCCTATAAAAAAGTTATATTCAGATAACTGACTGCCAAAAGGGCAGTTGATAAATAATCAGCAAATGCGGATCATAAGTATCTGCTTAATACGAAAATAAAGGAGACACAGAACATGAAAGATTGGTGGAAAAATTCCGTTGTATATCAGATCTATCCAAGAAGTTTCAAAGACTCCAACGGAGACGGTTTCGGCGATCTCCAGGGTATTATTGAAAAACTTCCGTATCTTCAGAACCTTGGGATTGATGTGATCTGGCTCAGCCCTGTTTTTGACTCCCCACAGGACGACAACGGTTACGATATCAGTGATTACCGCAAAATTTACGCAGGTTTCGGAAGTAACGAGGACATGGATGAGCTGATCAAAAAAGCTCATGAGCATGGCATCAAGATTGTTCTGGATCTTGTAGTCAACCACACTTCCGATGAGCACGCATGGTTTGTAGAAAGCCGAAAATCCAAAGACAACAAATACAGTGATTATTACATCTGGAAAGACCCGAAAGCAGACGGCAGCGAGCCAAACAACTGGGGTTCCAGCTTCTGCGGAAGTGCCTGGGAATATGACAAAGAGCGTGGACAGTATTACCTTCATTTCTACAGCAGAAAACAGCCGGACCTTAACTGGGAAAATGAAACGGTCCGTAAAGAAATTTATGATCTGATGAAATTTTGGATGGATAAGGGCGCTGACGGATGGCGTATGGACGTGATCGCCTCCATCTCCAAGGATCAGTCCTTCCCGGATTATCCGAAGACCGATGACCGTAAGTATTATACAGGAAAATATCACAGCAACGGACCGAGACTTCACGAGTTTATCCAGGAGATGAACCAGGAGGTACTTTCCAAATATGACTGCATGACTGTTGGCGAGGCACCAGGTTCCACGCCGGAAGTTGCAAGACTGTTTACAGACCCGACACGAAAAGAGCTGAATATGATCTTCACATTCGAGCATATGAACATCGACCGTATTCCTGGTTCCGTAAACCGGAAATGGGCGCTGAAACCTTTTGATCTCCGTGAGCTGAAACGAGTTATGACCGAGTGGCAGAACAAGCTTTACGGTAAGGGCTGGAATGCCCTGTATTTCGAGAACCATGACCAGCCGCGTATCATTTCCAGATGGGGAAATGACACCACTTACCGTGAGGAATGTGCCAAGGCTTATGCAACGGTTCTTCATGGTATGCAGGGAACTCCTTACGTATATCAGGGTGAGGAGATCGGCATGACAAATGTACACTTCCCGCTGGATGAGTATGAGGATATTGAGGTGCGTAATGCATACCAGGATCTTGTAGTTAAGAACAAAACCATCTCCGAGGATGATTTCCGCAAGGCTGTATGGAATAAGAGCCGTGACAACTCCAGAGTTCCGATGCAGTGGGATGACAGTGAGAATGCGGGATTTACAACCGGTAAACCCTGGTTCCGTCTTTCCGACCGCTACCAGGAGATCAATGTAAAAAAAGCTCTGGAAAAAAATGATTCCGTGTTTTATTATTATAAAGATCTGATCCGCCTGCGTCATGAGGAAGAACTTCTCACAGAAGGTGATTATCAGCTTCTTCTTCCGGAAGATGAGAAGATCTTTGCGTATTTAAGAACTTCTGAAAAAGAGCAGTGGATCGTAGTGGCAAACCTTTCTGAGGATACAGTAAGCACAGAAAGACTTGCGGAGTATGTGTCCGATAAAGCGGACATCAAGATCGCAAACTATAAAGACAGAACAGGAATCAAAGAGGATCTGAGACCATACGAAGCATTTATGATGAGGATCCGGTAAATTTCTGAGCTGTTATATATGAAGCAAAGGGGAAAAAATATCCGCTTTGCTGACAGCAGGTATAAGTATTTGTGCGTATCTGCACTGACGAAGGATTTCCGGGAACAGTGCAGATGCGCTTTTTGCCTGTAAGGAGAAAAAGAGAAACAGGAGGATTTTATGGAAAAATATATCATTGCAGTAGATATGGACGGAACGCTTCTGAACAGCGAGAATAAGATTTCTGAGAGAAACCGAAATGTTTTGCAAAGGCTGATCGACGAAGGACATTATGTGGTACCGGCAACCGGAAGGACCAGAGAGCTGATCCCGCAGGAATTTTCTGTGCTCCAGGGCGTGAAATGGGGAATCGTGGAAAATGGTTGTGTTGTCTGGGATTATGATAAGAATGAAATGATCTGGCGCAAGCCCATGCCAGAAGGAATGATCCTGGGAATCCTGAAGGACGTAGAGGACAGTGGCGTAAAGGGCTGGATCGCAGAGGCTTATGCCAACGGAGTAGCCTATTCTGATGCGGATGCCAGAGATTATGTGGCTTCTGTGGCAGATAAAAATGTTCTGCAAAAGACTTTTGTGGATTATTTTCTCAACAGACATGAGTATGTAAAAGATTTTTGCCATCAGGAAGAACTTCTGAATCAGGCAGAAAAAGTAAATATTTATTTTGAGAATCGTGAGGACAGCAAAGCCCTCCGTGAAAAATGGAAAGATCTGGACGAGGTGGCAGTGACTACTTCTGTCAGCGGCAATGCAGAGTTCAATGCCGCAGGTGTGGATAAAGGTGTGGGCCTTGCCATGCTCCGCACAAAGCTTGGCATCGACCGGATGCATGTGATCGCTTTCGGAGATAACGAGAACGATCTGGAAATGCTGGAAGGCGCAGGCATCGGTGTTGCCATGGGCAATTCCAAACAATATGTAAAAGACGCCGCCAATGAGGTGACAGCAGATAACGACCACGATGGCGTGGCAGAGTTCCTGGAAAAGTTTTTTGATCTGTAAGATCTTGAAATTCAGGGGAAAAATGTCGGTTTCCCTTGACAATGGTAACGAATTAGTATATCATCACGTTAAACCTATAATAGCAGTATGATATAAGAATTATTCCAAGCGAACAACAGACGTGCCAGGACTTAAAATAAAACCGGATATGTTATAGAAGCAGGCGCATTGAAGAGGTGTGCCTGTTTTTTTCTGTCATACTGAAAAATGACCGGATAAAAGAAAGCAGGAAATAAAAATGCTGGAAATTAAAAATATCAAAAAAACATTTGGAAATCTGAATGTCCTGAAAGATGTCAGTCTGCAGGTAGAAAAAGGCGATGTCATTGTAATACTGGGACCCAGTGGTTCAGGAAAGACAACACTTTTAAGGTGTATGGATTTTCTGGAAATGCCGGATTCAGGAAAAATGATCTTTGACGGCGAGACACTGGATTTCAAAACTGTGACCAAGAAGCAGATCGCGGCATTCCGAAAAAAAACCGGGTTTGTATTTCAGGACTATAATTTATTCAGTAATAAAACCGCTCTGCAGAATGTAACTGAGGGGCTGATCACAGGACGTGGCATGAAGAAAGCGGAGGCTGAGGAGATCGGCCGGAAGATGCTGGAAAAGGTTGGAATGCTGGATAAATGTAATTATTATCCACATGAACTTTCCGGTGGCCAGCAGCAGCGTGTAGCCATTGCAAGGGCTATGGCACCCAACCCGGAAGTTATCTTTTTTGACGAGCCAACATCCGCGCTGGACCCGGAGAGGATCGGAGAAGTCCTTCAGGTTATGCGGGAGCTTGCGAAAGAGGGCGTTACCATGGTTGTGGTAACCCATGAGATGGAATTTGCCCGCCATGTAGCCACACATATCATATTTATGGATGGCGGAGTGGTAGCTGAGGAAGCCTCTCCGGCAGAGTTTTTTGCAAATCCTAAGGAAGAAAGAACACGGCAGTTTTTAAGCAGGATTCTGGATCGCGCATGAAGATACCGGCGGTCAGAGCGAGATATATAAATATTATTATTCAAAAGAGGAGAAAGATCATGAAGAAAAAAGTGGCAGTTTTATTAACAGCAGCAGTTTTTGCAGCAACTATTACAGCAGGTGCAAGTGTGGTACAGGCAGCTTCCAAGTCCGATGATTCCTGGAAAAAGGTTGAAAAAGCAGGAACGATCAAGATCGGTACAGAGGGAACTTATGCACCATTTACTTATCACGATGATGATGACAATCTGACAGGATATGATGTGGAGGTTGCAAAGGCTGTATTTGATAAACTTGGCATTGACGTGGAATTCGTAGAGTGCGAGTGGGACAGCATTATCGCAGGTCTTGATGCAGGACGTTTTGACGGTGTATTCAACCAGGTTACTATTACCGATGAGCGTGCCGCAAAATATGCGTTCGCAGACCCGTATACATACACAACAGGCGCACTGATCGTAGCAAAAGATGACGATGATTTGAATACATTTGAGGGCCTTAAGGGTAAAAAAGTAGCCGCTTCTCTTACTACAGCCTGGGCTGATCTTGCAGAGAGCTATGGAGCTACCGTATCCAGTACCAACCAGTTCTCCGAGTCTGTTTCTCTTCTGGAGTCCGGACGTGTAGATGCGATCCTCAACGACAATGCTGTATTTTATGACTATGTAAAAGAGACAGGCGATGACGGAATCAAGATTGCAGCTCTGTCTGACGATATTAACACCAATGCGCCAATGTTCCGCCAGGATGACAAAGAACTTACAGAGAAAGTAAACGGAGCTCTTAAAGAGCTTGCAAAAGATGGTACTTTAGCGAAGCTTTCCGAGGAATTCCTGGGAGCAGATCTGTCTGTTGATCCAACCAAATAAGACAGACTGATACCGAAAAAAGAAAGGAAGGCGGCGTGTCATGGACGGACGTGTGCTGGATATTATCATTAAATCATTTCCGAAAATTCTGATTCCCGGTCTGACAATGACCATTCCGTTAAGTGTTGTGTCATTTGCCATCGGACTGGTTCTGGCTCTGCTTACCGCACTGGCCAGAATTACAAATACGAAGGTTCTGAAGCAGATCAGTTCGTTCTATGTCTGGTTTTTCAGAGGAACCCCTCTGCTTGTGCAGATTTTCATTATTTTCTACGGACTGCCAAGTATTGGAGTTCTGATCAATCCTGTTCCTGCGGCGATCATTGCTTTTTCACTGAATGTGGGAGCTTATGCTTCTGAGTGTATGAGAGCTGCCATTGAATCTATCCCAAAAGGACAGATGGAAGCAGGTTTATGTGCCGGTATGAGTTACTGGCAGATTATGAGAAGGATCATTTTGCCGCAGGCCATGAGAGTTGCGTTTCCAACTCTTGGAAATACGTTTATCGGACTTCTCAAAGATACTTCACTGGCTGCCAATATTACCGTAACAGATATGTTTCTGGTAACCGAGCGTCTGGTTGCCAAAACTTATGAGCCGATGGTTCTTTACTGTGAGGTTGCGATCATTTACCTGGCTTTCTGTACGATCCTGACACAGGTGCAGAAGTGGGGAGAGAAGAAACTTACGGTGCATCATAAAGAAGTTGCGTAAAGATAAGGATATTAGAATTTTTATATTGTAAAAATAAAACAGTCTGTATTTTGGAAGGACAGTTTGGAATGAAGGATATCAAACTGTTTTCTGAACTGCGGGCTGTTTTTTTAACCAAATCAAGTAAGTCCCCTGCTTCAATTGCGAAAAGCAATAAGCAGTGG
>CAVEKJ010000042.1:0-10732 GCA_963616205.1 Prevotella sp. | reverse complement strand
GCTGTTCTTCACTGAGTTTTGTCTCCGTTTCCGGCTCTTCTTCGGATCCTTCTGTTTCTTTTTCCGGTACCTGCACATACAGAGAACCGGCTTCTTTTCCGTCTACAGATACCATGAATTTCTCTTCATAAGCACCTGTCTCCTCTTTTTCCATACGGTATCCGGATGAATACACCGTACCTCCACCACTTTGAAATGTCAGGAGCATACCGATGATATTTCCGGCAAGTGCTACCAGGATAAACAGCTTCTGTTCCCCGGGATTTCCGGCTTCCGGAGGCAATCGTCCCAGTTTTCCGGCCAGAAATACTCCCAGGATCACCATGAATATCAAAATATGTATCCACATCATTCTCACCTACACTTCTATATCTACGATCTTTACACCCATCCAGTAAGACAGTCCATAGATCACCATGCAGACTGTCATGGCACAGATTCCAAAAGGATTTCCATAAAGTACATCAAGAAATCCCGGTGAAGTCAGTTTCAGATAACAAATGATCCCGGCTGGCATGATGCTCATAACCATCTGTTCTGATTTTTTTGCAGCCAGCGTTGCCTCGATCTCTTTCTTTACCTCGATCTTATCTCCCAGCATTCTGGCTACTTTCTGGATCACCTGCGTCATATCTCCACCTGTTCTTTTTGCTGTATAAAATACTGCTGCAAAATTCTCAATATCTTCTACACCACTGCGTTTTCCCAGGTCCAGAAACAGGTCTTCCACCGGAACGCTTAAGCGCAGCTGGCTTTCGATATATCGGAATTCATCCAGGATATCACTTCCTTTTTCGTAAAGTCTTCCCAGATCTTTCACACTGGCACGCACTGCATTCTCTGCGGAATATCCCGCCTGTACTGCCACGTTCATAGATGTCAGTGCATCCCGAAACTGATAATTCAGTTCCTTCTGCTGTCGTGCAATGCATTTTTTCTTCTGCATTTTCAGAAAAAGCACCGGTATTGGAATCATAAACAGCAATGCCGGAAGGCTCTGATAAAACAGATAGTCGGCTGCAGCGCATACGGCAGCTCCCTCCAGAAGATACTTTGCTTTCTCCTTCCCCGTAAAATGATACGTCCTGTAATCTTTCCTCATAGATTCCCATTTCTGTTTCTTTCCTTTCCACACTTTCATAGTCTGATTCCCGCCCGTCTCATTTTTTCACAATGTAAAAGTTCTCCAGTTTTTACAAGTCCTTTTCCTTCTTCCCAGCAGTACAGCGGTCTGGTCTGGATCTCTCCATTTTCAAATCCGCACACTTCCGTAATTTCCAGAAGCTTCCTGCTTTTGTCCCGCATACGTCCAAGATGTACCAGGATATCCACACCTGATGCGATCTGCCTTCGGATTGCCTCCAGCGGAAGATCGATTCCCATCAATGTCATTGTTTCAATTCTGGAAAGCATATCCCGACTGCTGTTCGCATGAAGAGTGGAAAGACTTCCATCGTGCCCGGTATTCAGGCTCTGCAGCATATCCACAGCCTCCCCTCCGCGAACTTCGCCAACAATGATCCGGTCCGGTCGCATTCGAAGGGCTGACCGGATCAGGTCACGGATCGTCACCGACGCCGCACCCGCCATGTTAGCCATCTTTGCCTCCAGACATACCAGATTGTCAATCCCCCGGATCTTAAGTTCCGCATTATCTTCAATGGTGATCAGACGTTCATCTTTTGGAATATATTCTGTAACAGCACCAAGGAATGTTGTTTTTCCACTGCCTGTACCTCCACCGATCACGATCGAGTATCTCGCCTGTACCAGTTTTTTCAGAAACTGCGCACACTCTTCGGTGATACTTCCAAAAGCGATCAGTTTTTCCATTGTGATCGGATCATCCGGGAACCGTCGGATTGTCAGAATAGGACCGTTTAATGCTACCGGATAAACCACCGCATTCACACGCGCTCCGTTTTCCAGCCTTGCATCTACAATAGGCATGGATTCATTTACGACCCGGTTACAGCGCCCGACGATCTGCTGGATCACATCTTCCAGCTTCTCTTCTGACGTAAAGACTTTGTTCCATCTGGTCAGTTTTCCTCCACGCTCCACAAAAATGTGGTCCGGACCATTCACCATGATCTCTGTGACACTTTCATCTTCGATCAGTTCCTGCAGGACATCCAGCTTACGTACGGAACAGAACAGTTCCTGTCTGAGTTCTACTTTTTCCCTCAGCGAAAGAAACAACTCCCTTGCCTGAGTTAATATCAGTTCATCGATCACCCCCAGGATCTCATCATCGGACAACTCTCTGGAAACGTCCAGCTGTTCCATAAGCAGATCATGCATTTCACGAAATTTTTCTCTGTTCATGACCGCTCCTTTCTCAGAAGTTCCCGGATATAGTCTCCCAGTTCGCTCCAGACCAGCTGTTCCACATAAGCTTCCGATGAAATTTTATCCATATGAAACGGCAGGTGCACCTTTTCTGTCTTTTCCAGGATCTTTTCTTTATTCCAGATGCGCAGAAGATTTTCAAACTGCGTCACTTTACAGACAGAGACCGTATCATTCAGTACCGGCATATAAACTTTCTTGCACATTTCCAGGAGCCTGAAATCCTCATCCGTGTTTTCTCCCATATCCAGGATCAGTATTTCATAGGAACTGTGCAGAACGATTTCCTGCAAAAGCCGTTCCCAGTCTTCCCATTCCACAGCCCGGATATCTGAAGGGGTTCTGACTGGTGGTATAAAATCCAGATTATTTACCGTCTGGATCATCCCGTTCATTCTATGGACCAGATTTTCATTTCCCTGCCGCACATAATAAAACAGATCACTCAGATTAGCCGGGAATTTTTTTCCAAGAAGCTCTTCAAACCCGGAATATGATTCAAGATTTAGATAAAGAACGGCCCGTTCTTTTGCCAGTATCTGTCCCAGGGCAAGTGCAAAAGATGTCTTCAGGCATCGGCCAAGAGGAGAAAAAACGCCAATGATCTCCATTGTCTTTTTTAAAACCGGAAAAGTCACCGGGTCTAATGCCTTCTCTTCTCCATAGCAGGCCATTACTTCCCTTATCACATCTGAGGAAGACTGGTATTTATACACACTTGAATACTGATCCAGTTCCGGAGGATGCACACCCTCTGAAAGAATGATGATCTTTCCGATTCCCAGGTCGCGGACTTCTTTTCGCATTGCCTTATCGGAAATCAGCAGCAACTCAATATGATTTTCTTTTCCGTAAGCAATGAGACTTTCTGCCGTGGTAAATGCCTGGATCTCAAACGGAAGATTCTTTTTCTGGTTCAGATAGTCCATGAAATTGAAGGCATAATCCACCTCCAGATCACAGACCGCAAATATGTTTTTCTTCAATACACACCTCCTGCATAAAGCACTGCACTTAAAAATATAGGTACTGTAAAATGAAAGTTCTCCGGAAATCCCATACCCTTTCTGTAATAAGGCCGGATCTCACCGGTACAGTAAAATTCGTTCATATACTGATATAAATAAAGGAATCGCCGGCGGATACCGCCTGTAGAAATAAGAATTGCCAGAGAAATGCCTGCACCTGCAAGCAGTGAATAAACAATACATTCCATAACTGTCCGTGGTCCCATGATCCCGCCCAGTGCGCACAGAAGCTTAATATCTCCTGCACCGAGCATCCGAAATATGAACAGGATTCCCAGAAGAAGAACCGGAACTGACGCTCCAGCCAGAAAGATCACTGCGCCTCCCGGCCCCTTTTCCATGATCTGGATCAAAAATCCTGTTATAAAAGAAAAAAGGATCCATCCATTGTCTACCGATGCATCTTTAAGATCCATCCAGACAGCCACTGCCGAGATCACCACAGATAATTCTCCATAAAAAGACATACACGCCCCCTCTCCTGATTACTATATATGTTTATTCAGTTAGATAAAAATGGGATTTCCCGCCTGACCTGGCGGTGATCGATACCAGAAGATCTCTGGTGAAACTTATTATAGGATTTTCAGATCACTTTGTCCAGCATTTTCGTTCGACAAATTATGACAAAACCAACGCTCACATTTATCCTGATCCGTAAAAAAAGATTTCAGAACCTTTTCACGATCCTGAAATCTTTTTCATTCTTTTATTCTCTTCTATTATTTTATCGGATCTTTACGCCATCCTTGATCACAGCTTTCAGTTCCAGATCATGATCCAGCAGCACCACATGCGCTTTTTTGCCTGGTTCAAGAGATCCGTACTGTTCTTCCACACCAAGGCTTCTGGCAGGATTTATGGTTGCGCAGGCTACCGCTGTTTCCAGAGGAAGTTCCATCTTCTTGACAACTGTACGCATACAATCCATCAGGTTTGTTGCAGAACCGGCGATCGCACCATCCAATACCAGAGTGGCAAGCCTTCCTACAACTTTAACATCCAGTCCGCCCAGTGTGTACTGGCCATCCGGCATACCGGTAGCTCTCATACTGTCACTGATCAGGATCATCCGGTCAGCTCCCATCATCTGGAACGTAGCACGGACTACAGACGGGTGGATATGGATCCCGTCACAGATGATCTCTGCCATAACATCTTTATTATCAAATACTGCCCCTACAACTCCCGGAGCACGATGTGTAAACGCAGGCATGGCGTTATACAGATGGACCGCATGATTTGCCCCCGCCCTGCACGCTTCCATTGCAGTATCATAATCCGCATTGGTATGTGCCAGAGAAACATTGACACGATCATGGACCTCTCTGATAAATTCTACTGCATTGTCGCTTTCTTCAGGCGCAATACCGATAAATTTTACCAGACCCTCTGATGCCTTTAAAAAGCGGTCGCAGATTTCTACATTGCAAGGAAGGATATTTCGCTCATCCTGTGCACCTTTTTTCGCCGGGCTGATAAACGGGCCTTCCATATTGATACCCAGAAAATCGGCTTTATGGCAGTCCTTTGTCTCTTTTTTGTATTCTGCCGCTGTGCGGAGGATCTGCTCCAGTTCCTCTACCGGTAAAGTCATGGTAGCCGGTGCGATCGCCGTAACTCCCACAGATGCCTCATATTCCGCGATCCTTCCGATCGCCTCTTTATCTCCATCGCAGAAATCATCACCCTTGCATCCATGAAAATGCAGATCGATCAGACCTGGGATCGCATAGCAGCCTTTTCCATCCAGTACTTCCCCATTGAGCTGTGGCGTATCTTTCTCCTCATAGATTTTCTGGATCTTATCCCCTTCCAGGATAATTCCGCCCTTTACAAATGTTTTGTCTGGTGTAAAAACATACACATTATCAATGATCATACAAAAACCTCCCGAAAATCCCCATTCAGACACTTAGTTCATAACAAAAAAGCAACCAGAAACAGGTTCTGATTGCTTTCAGTTAATAGCCAGTACGGGAATCGAACCCGTGTTTCCGCCGTGAGAGGGCGGCGTCTTAGCCCCTTGACCAACTGGCCATATTCATTTGTTTCTGTCGTTTGATTTTGTTTTTTGTTGTTTCCCTCAACCGACTTCGTTAGTATATAACACTTTCTTTCAAAATGCAAGTACTTTTTTTAATTTTTTTAAAAAAATTTCATGTTTTTCACGTTTATTCGTTTTTTACCCATTTTCAGGTATTTCATGCGCTTGACCACCGTGTGTGTAAGTGCTACTATCAAAGCACTATAGCAATTCATGTTCTGCACAGCTGAACTTGATGCAGTAATTTCCGGGAGTGCTATAAATACTGTACCAGCTCATTTGCGGAAAATGATCCGCTCTGTACATCAGAAAGAAGGAACTTTCATGCCCCATCTCCTGTGCCTTGGCGACAGCATCACAGACTGTGGCCGGCTTTTTTCCTCAGACCCTCTGGGTAACGGATATGTGAAGATACTCTCCGGCCTGCTCCATGACACTGGCCATAATTTTTCCATTGAAAATAAAGGAATTGACGGTTTTACTCTGGAACGGCTTTTTTCGAACACCGATTCCTGGCTGAACGGGTCTGATCCGGATATCATTACGGTTCTGATCGGGATCAACGATATCGGGATCATGATGAATACCCGTCGTTCCTCTGCGCAGCAGGATGCTTTAATGAAAAAATTCACCATCCGATACGAACTTCTGGCAAAAAAGCTCTCCGGCACAGGGACCAGGCAGCGGAAACTCTTTTTCATGGAACCATTTGTTTTCCCATGGCCACGCTATTACGCTTCCTGGCTGCCACTTCTCTCACAGATGTCCGGCCACATCCAGGAAATCAGTCAGGATCATGGAGCTGTTTTTGTCCCGCTGCAGAATGATCTGGACCGGAAAACCAAACATTCCGGGATATCAGCAATGACCATTGACGGCATCCATCTCACCCCGCAGGGTCACCAGATCCTGGCAGAAAAGCTTTATACATTAATCACATCAGAAAGGTAATAGATATGGAAAAAGCAATCAAAAAAATCGAAGATATGTCACTGAACGCATGGCCGTCCCATAAAATGGAACTTTATGACGGATGGATCTTACGTTTTTCTTATTTTTATACACACAGGACCAACAGCGTAGAGCAGTTTGGAACTTCAACACTTCCATGGCGGGAAAAAATCCCCTACTGCGAACAGGTATATAAACGCCTGGGAACTCCTGCGATATTCAAGATCAGTCCTCTCGTATCCCAGGATTTTGACTATATGCTGGAAAACCGCGGATATTCCGTTCAGCATGTAACCAATGTTATGACTGTAGATCTGGACAAAGCTGTTCTGGATGCCCCTGTCACAGACGTTCTTTTTACCAACGAAATCCCGGATTTCTGGATCCACAGCCTTTTTGACCTGAAAAAAACGACAAATCCGATCCACAGAAGCGTCGTTCCTTCCATGTACCGTGCCATTCTCAAAGAAACCGTCTGTGCATCCATTACAAAAAACGGCGAGATCATTGCCACAGGTCTTGGAATCCTGGACCGCGACTACATCGGCATCTACGCCATCCATGTACGTGAAGATTACCGCCGCAGAGGCTATGCACGTCAGATCTGCACCGGTCTTCTCAATGAGGGCAAAAAACGTGGTGCCAGCCACTCCTATCTCCAGGTGGTAAAAAACAACGATTCCGCAGAAAAACTTTACAGTTCTCTTGGATTTCAGTATTTTTACACCTACTGGTTCCGCGTTCAGCCTGTTGGAACACGTTTTCAGTAGAATGCAGGGATTTTACAAAAATCCCTGTAGAAATCAAAAAATCTTTTTGCTATAATGTTCTATATTGTATAAAATCTTTCCTGCATTCATATACTGTTCCTTATCAATTAATAAGGAGACTGATCCCATGAACGATCCGCAGGAAAAAAGCACTCAAAATCCCTATCACATTTATTATGACAATTATCTGGATACCAATGCCTGTACTGAATGCACGGGTCTGATCAACCATGGAATAGACAGCCGTGAGCAATGGGATTCCTTCCGCCAGATCTTTGATTTTATACCATCACCGGAAGCCCAGGACCTTACAGATAAACAGGACTGACCGTTATCCCAGGTCGGAGGACACAAATGAAAAAACTGTCTGCTGCATGTATGATTCTCGGCCTTTCCCTTTTCGCGGGAGGCTGCAGCAATGATCAGATTGATGATCATATTATTTCCTTTCAGGATAAAATTTCAGACGCCACTTCTTCAGATTCCACAGCCCAGGAAGAGCAGGACGCTTCTTCAGAGGAACGGGTTTATATGGATGAGATCTCCGGTTCATTACAGAACTTTGACGGCTCTCATCTGACCATTTCCAGCAATGGAGAAACCTACGTATTCGACGTTTCCCAGACAAGACTGGAATGCAAATATGGCATTGTACTCAGCGATCAGGTCAGTGTGATCTATGAAGGACAGCTTTCCGGAACCGATATCAGCACCATTTCTCCGATTAAGATCACCGACAAATATCATAACGAAACCCCTCTGGAAAACCGTACTTTAAAGGGAAAGGTAAAATCTCTTACCTCCAATGCCCTGGTGATCGTCACAGAAAAGGGAAATACTGTAACCTTCCCTGTTACCGGTGTCAGACAATACTACAAAAAGGGGATCAAAGCCGGCAGATGGGTCTACGTCCACTTCCGTGGCAAATTTATCACCGAATCCCAGACCGGTGATAAAACGTACGATGGCAGTTTCACAAAAGTGATCAGCGTCTCTGATACCGATCCATTGAAAGTGCCTGCAGCAACTCCCACGCCAACTCCGGAGCCAAAGAAAAAGGAGCAGCATCTCCGCGCAAAGATCGTAAGTGTCAGCACAAATACCATGACTGTCATCCCGCAGACCACAGGTTCAGAATTGACCGTTCCCCTCACTTCTGTCCCTGTATACTTCAAGGGCGGAATGGCTCCGGGATCTTATGTAAACATTATTTATACCGGTAAATTCAACGGAGAATCCACCAGCGGCATGAAGATCCGCGGAATTACGGGCGAAGACCCTGATACCCTTTCCGTTCGTAACATTACTTCCACAGTAACCGGCACGATCCTTGGCACAACTGCCAATACCGTACTGATCCAGACCTACGATGGCGTAAAGATCCTATGCAGTCGTGAAAATGTGCAGGATCTTTCCACAAGCGGAATGGAAGAAGGTGCGGATCTCCGGGTCACCTTCAACCCTGCGAAATCACGCACCTCCAATATTTATACCTGTATCAAATTCGAAGACCCGTGACGGAAGATGGTGTGGATTCTTTCCTCTCCATCTTCCATCCATTCCCGTACTTCCGGTGTATCACCCAAAATGTCAAAAAAGGCTCTGCTTTCATCCTCCGTGCCTCTTCCATGAGGGACTTTAAATGCACCAGCATCGCTGCCTACCGCAACATGAACTCTTTTTTCAAAAGCTTTCTTCAGATTTTCTTCCCCCGTTCGTATAATGGATGACAGGATCTCATTTTCAAATCTGCCACATCCCAGAAGATTCCGGACTGTCACAAGGGTAGGAACCCACACACTGTCACTGTCTGCCAGCATGGAAATGGTTTTTTCATCCATGTAATTGGCATGTTCAATGCTGTCCACACCGGCTTCGATGGCAGCCTGGACTCCGTAATTTCCATTGGTGTGGCTCATCACCGCAAACCCTTCTTCATGGGCAATATGTACCATTTCTTTTACTTCTGAGGCAGAAAGCGGTGTCCCTGTGATTTTCCCGTGATCCCCGAAGTCCAGCAGTCCGGTAGTCATGATCTTGATAAAATCTGCCCCTGCATCCCTGGCTTCCAGCACTCTCCGGTGATACTCCCTCAGATCAGAAAAACTTTTTCCAACGATTTTCCCATAATGGCCTTCTTTATAAATGGCAAAAACCGGCGTACGATAATCAATCCCATATTCTCCGGCCAGCTGTGCAGTTCTTCTGGACACCCCGTAATGGTCTCCTCCGTCTCTTACAAATCGGATTCCTCTTTTCTGATATTCCTCAAGATGACTTCGGATCAGCGCATCCTGCGGTCCGTTTTTCTGCGTCTCAACAGCTTTCCGGTAGTCATAACCGTTGAGAAATATATGTGCATGACATTCTCCAAACATTTCCATCACTGCTCAAAAAATCTTCTGATCTCTTTCTCAGTTGCCTGTACCGAACCCTGTACAAAGAACGGCTTTCCGCCTCCACGTCCGTTTAATTTTGCATTCATCTCTTTTGTAAACTGACGAAGATCTCCGTCTTTTTCACCCATTGCGTACTTATAACTTCCATCTGCATTTCTGGAAAATACCGCACAGCATCCCTGACAGGTCTGTGTTACCGCATCCGCAAGTTTCCGCACGCTGTCTGCGTCCATTCCCTCCATGAAGATCAGTACACTTCCACTTCCTGCATAACGCTCTGCCTCTTTTTTACACATATCATCAACCATCTGGCCGACCTGGCCTTTCAGACGGAAGTTTTCTTCCTGAAGACGTTCCACTGCCTGCGCGGTCTTATCCATCTTTGCGGAAAGTTTTACAGAAATCTGATGGTTCTGGTCATTGACCATATTCAGATAATCCAGAACACGTTTTCCACAGATCATCTCGATACGGACACCTTCACGGAATTTTTCCACGGAAAGAAGCTTCACCATTCCGATCTCTCCTGTATGTGTCACATGAGTTCCGCAACATGCACAGATATCCACCCCTGGAAATTCCACGATACGAACCTGGCCGGTAAGTTCTTTTTTGCTTCGGTAATCGATTTTTTCCAGCTCCTCAGCGGTAGGATACAGGATCTTCACCTGTGCGTCTTCCCAGATCTTTTCGTTTGTTTTCCGCTCGATCTCAGCGAGCTGCGCCTCATCCAGTGGTCCGTTAAGGTCTACCGTGATAGTGTCACTTCCCATATGAAAACCTACATTGTCGTATCCATAAGCCTCATGGATCAGTCCGCTGACCATATGCTCACCGGAATGCTGCTGCATCAGATCAAATCTTCTCGCCCAGTCGATGCGGCCCTGCACTTCTGTTCCAGCTTCCAGGGGCTGATCTGTATAATGAAGAAGTTCTCCCTCTTTTTCATGTACTTCTTTTACTTTCACATCATTCAGATATCCCACATCACTTGGCTGTCCGCCGCCTTCCGGATAAAAAGCACTCTCATCCAGAATAATATGAAAGCCTTTCTTTGCCTCTCTGCACTCCAGAACTTTGGCTGTGAATTCTTTTTTATATACATCTTCATAATATAAACGTTTTGTTTCTGTCATCTGTCTCATCCTCGTCTTTCTACGTCTCTGCTTTAACGCTTTATAGTAT
>CAVEKJ010000041.1:9196-10859 GCA_963616205.1 Prevotella sp. | reverse complement strand
TTTCGGAACCATCCGTCAGAGAATCTCCGCATACATGAAAGAAGTCAACGAAGAATGCTGGAAACTGGGTGTAACAGCCAAGACACAGCACAACGAAGTTGCACCTGCACAGCATGAGCTGGCTCCGATCTACGCGCCGGTAAATATCGCTGCAGACCACAACCAGATCATGATGCGTATTCTTAAGAAAGTTGCCAGCCGTCATGGCATGCGCTGCCTGCTTCATGAGAAACCATTTGCAGGAGTAAACGGTTCCGGTAAACATAACAACTGGTCTCTGACAACAGACGATGGAATCAATCTTCTTGAGCCAGGCAAAACTCCTCATGAGAATGTTCAGTTCCTTCTTGTACTGACCTGTATCCTGAAAGCAGTTGATGAGCATGCAGATCTTTTAAGAGAGTCTGCAGCAGATGTTGGAAACGATGAGCGTCTTGGAGGAAACGAGGCACCGCCAGCAGTTATCTCCGTATTCCTTGGTGAGCAGCTTCAGGATGTTCTTGAGCAGCTGATCAGCACAGGAACTGCAACACACAGTAAGAAAGGCGAGATCCTTGAGACCGGTGTTAAGACACTGCCTGACTTTATGAAGGATGCCACAGACCGAAACAGAACATCACCGTTTGCATTCACAGGAAACAAATTCGAGTTCCGTATGGTTGGTTCCCGTGATTCCATTTCCGAGTGCAACGTTGTGCTGAATACCATTACGGCAGAAGTATTCCGTGAGGCATGCGACCGTCTGGAATCAGCAGAAGATTTTGATACCGCAGTACATGACCTGATCAAAGAGTACGCAACGGAGCATCAGCGTATCGTATTCAACGGAAACGGATATGCACCGGAGTGGGAGGCAGAGGCAAGGAGACGTGGCCTTCCGATCCTTCCTTCCATGGTAGATGCCATTCCTGCGCTGACTACAGATAAAGCTGTGAAGCTTTTTGAATCCTTCAATGTATTCACAAAAGCAGAGCTTGAGTCCAGAGCAGAGATCCAGTACGAAGGTTATGCAAAAGCCATCAACATCGAGGCCAAGACCATGGTGGATATCGCAACCAAGCAGATCATCCCTGCAGTCATCCGTTACACAACCGTTCTTGCAGAGTCCATCAATTCTGTAAAAGCAGTAAGTGCAGCGCTTGATGTCAGCGTACAGACCAGCCTTCTGGAAAAATCTTCCGCGCTTCTTGCCGAGACCAAGGCAGCTATGGACAAACTTTCCGGACTGATCGCAGCGGCAGAAGCTCATGAAGAGGGACGTGACCGCGCCGTATTCTTCAGAGAGAGCGTTGTACCGGCAATGAAAGCATTAAGAAAACCGGTCGATGAGCTTGAAATGATCGTGGACAAAGATATGTGGCCGATGCCATCTTACGGCGATCTCATCTTTGAGGTATGATCAGTTAAATAAAATATAAGAAATAAGAGATGTTCCCTGATCGCAGAGGCATCTTTGAAAGTAAATGACGGGGCGGATGTAAGATCTGTCCCGTTTTTTAACCGAATCAGGAAAGTCCCCTGCGGAGTTACGAAAAGCAATAAACTGCAAAGCAGTTATTCGGTTATGAGCAAGTAGCGAATGCGGATGTTTTTATCCGCTTGACTTAAATTCAGGAGTAGTAAATATAATATGAAAGAATTAGAATTTTTAAAAGAACAGAAC
>CAVEKJ010000041.1:0-9186 GCA_963616205.1 Prevotella sp. | reverse complement strand
AACAGAACGTTTCCGAAGACCTGATCCACGGTGTCGAGGAATTCCGGAAAAATTATGGCGTGGATGAGGCAGTACAGGCCAGAGTCACCAGACCGTCCATTCCGTTCTACGGAAAAGAAATCCTGGAAATGGCCATCGCAGGTCTTCTGGAAGGAGAAAATCTCCTCCTTGCAGGTCCGAAAGCCACCGGAAAAAATATCCTGGCCGAAAATCTGGCCTATGCTTTTGGCCGCCCGATCTATAATGTATCTTTCCATGTCAACACAAACAGCGGGGATCTCATTGGAACGGATACCTTTGTAAACAATGAAGTCTGCCTCCGGAAGGGCAGCATCTATCAGTGTGCCGAGTACGGTGGTTTCGGTATCCTGGATGAGATCAACATGGCAAAGAACGACGCGGTCTCCGTCCTTCACGCGACGCTGGACTACCGCCGTTCCATTGATGTTCCCGGATATGACAGGATCGATCTCCATCCGGCGGCCCGTTTTATCGGAACCATGAACTATGGATATGCAGGAACAAAAGAGCTGAACGAAGCCCTTGTTTCCCGTTTTCTGGTGATCGATATGCCAGCCCAGACAGAGGAAACTTTAGGATTTATTTTTAATAAGATGTTCCCGGAAGCAAAAGAAAAAGCAGTGGAACAGTTTATCGGCGTCTTCATGGATCTTCAGAAGAAATCCGTAAACAGTGAGATCTCCACAAAATCCCTGGATCTCCGTGGTCTTCTGGCTGCCATGAAGATCGTCCGTGCGGGACTTTCTCCCCTGGCGGCAGTGCAGATGGGAGTGGTGAACAAGACATTCGATATTTTTGAAAAAGAGATCGTGGACGATGTAGTCCGTACAAGGATTCCGGAAGAGTGGACAAAGGACGATGTCTATGCGTGAAGATCTGACAGAAGAACTTTCCATTGAAGATTACAAACTGGATCTGGAAAACCGCATCCGGAATCTCCTCTGGACGGTAAGCGGGGATTATACCCTGGAAGTAAAGCCGGATGTGTCTTTGTTTCTCCGTTCCAAAGAGATCGCTCTCTATGACGGAATCAAGCAAGGGGCTTTCGCCAGATATTTTGATAAAAACCTTCTTGGCCTCTACCTTGTGAAAAAAATCTATCTGGATGCATCAGAGATGGAACTTACCGGGCTGACACAGCTCTGCATTGAAGCGGCAGTGGGAGAGCGAATCTGCGAGGAACGCCCGGGCGTGCGCCGCATGAGGAAAAAAGCGCTGGAAGATATCCTGGATCAGGAATATGAAACCCTTCCTTCTTACGATAAAACGCTGGACCGGCTGAAGATTGCCGTATTCCGTGATGTGTTTGCAGGAAGCATACAGCCGGTTGAAAAAAAACTGGAAACATTCCGCAGCCAGATCTATGCCTGTGCCGGAACCGGAGATACCATGGAACTGATCCGCATCATCGACAACCTCTATAATACGGTGATCGATCCGGAGTTTGAGAAGAAAAACGGTTCCCTGGAGAGGGTGATGGCAGTAACTCTGGAGGAACTGACGGAATTCGGCTGGGAAGACTATCTCAATGAAGAGATGTACGAGGATGCCCTGGAAAATTATGTGGAGAAGATCACAGACCGGATGACAGATCTTGAAGATTCTTCTCTCACAGAAGATATGGAAGAGAAGCGGAAGGTAAAGAACAAGATCACCGTGGTTTCCGAGGAGGCTCTTAAGAAGGCCCACACCTATGTGGAACTGAATTTTGGAAGAAGTTATCTTTCACCGGCAGAAGAAAAGAGGATGAATTATCTGATGTGCCGGGGGATCCACGGGGACTGTACGTTATATTTCACCGAGGGGATCCTGAAAGATCCGGTCCGGGACAATTACCAGTACCAGTATGCCAAGCGCCTCCGGAATAAGAACATCTGGGTCTATCATGACAAGCACAGGATCGCAAAACGGAATATTTCCATGCTGACGGAACTTCTGAAAAAAGCACTGGTGATCCGAAGTGAAAACCAGGAAGTCCTCTCAGACCGGGGAACCATCGTTCCTTCCAGGTTGTGGCGGGTAGGAAGAAGCAGCGAGGCGAATCTTTTTAAACGGATCCTCCGTGGGGATAATACGGATTTTGTGGTGGATGTGCTGATCGATGCCAGCGGCTCCCAGATGAGCCGGCAGGGAGATGTGGCACTGCAGGCTTACATGATAAGTTCTGCATTAAGTAATGTAGAGATCCCGCACAGGGTAATGAGCTACTGCACGTTCTGGGACCACACCATCATGCACAGATTCCGGGAGTACGACGATCCTGTATCAGCAGATGAGGATATCTTTAATTACGTAACTTCTTCCAACAACCGTGACGGACTCGCCATAAAAGCGGCAGGATACGGCCTTCTTCAGAGAGAAGAGGAGAAAAAGATCCTCATTGTATTAAGTGACGGACGCCCTTACGATGTGATCATCAACCGGCCCAATGCAAAGAATCCTGCGCCATATCATGGCAAATATGCAATTGCAGATACTGCTACGGAGATCCGCCGCCTGAGAAGCCAGGGAGTCAGTGTCCTAGGGGTTTTTGCAGGGGAAGAAAAAGATCTTATTGCTGAGAAAAAGATCTTTGGGAAGGACTTTGCCTATATTCGGGATATTGGAAATTTTTCCAAGATCGTAGGACGATATCTGACAAAACAGCTGGAAGCAGATAGCTGAAAAAAAACGACAGTTTTTTTTAGATGTATAATATTCAATTTAAATGTATATAGTCACTATGTTAGCATAAAAGCCACATAGTGACTAAATTTTTGCTTATAATTATCCATAAAATTGTAAATAATACATAATATTACAGAGATAATTCCTTGCAAAATACTGCGAAATTTGTTATACTAGGTAACGTTACTAATTTACTAGATAAAGGGAGAGGAAATATGAACGAAAACACAGAGTTCAAACCTTACATTCCTGCGGAGAAAGTCACTCCGGAGCTCACAGTTACATCTGTGATCATGGGATGTATCCTTGCTGTCATTTTCGGCGCAGCCAACGCTTATCTTGGTCTCCGTGTAGGAATGACAGTATCTGCCTCCATTCCAGCGGCAGTTATCTCCATGGGTGTTATCCGCGTACTTCTTCGCAGAAACTCCATTCTGGAGAGCAATATGGTCCAGACTATCGGTTCAGCCGGTGAGTCTCTTGCAGCAGGTGCAATCTTCACCATGCCTGCACTGTTCCTCTGGGCAGAGGAAGGACTTTCAGACAAACCAGGCATCGTTGAGATCACTCTGATCGCACTTTGCGGTGGTATCCTTGGTGTACTTTTCATGGTACCCCTTCGTAATGCCCTCATTGTTAAAGAGCATGCAACTCTTCTCTATCCGGAAGGAACTGCCTGCGCAGACGTTCTTCTTGCAGGTGAGGAAGGTGGAGCAAACGCTTCCACAGTATTCTCCGGTATGGGACTTGCAGCCATCTTCAAATTCGTTGTTGATGGACTGAAACTGCTTCCGGCAGACGTTGCAGCAGCATTCAAATCCTTCAAGGGTGAGATCGGTATGGAAGTTTATCCGGCACTTCTCGGTGTTGGTTACATCGTAGGACCGAAGATCGCATCTTACATGTTTGTTGGTTCCCTTATGGGCTGGATGGTTATCATTCCGATGATCTGCCTGTTCGGACCTGACACATGGATGTACCCTGCAGCAGAAGGAACAACCATTGCACAGCTTTACGCAAACGGCGGAGCAGCAGCAATCTGGTCTACTTACGTTAAATACATCGGCGCAGGTGCCATCGCAACCGGTGGTATCATTTCCCTGATCAAATCCCTGCCGCTGATCGTTACAACCTTCCGTGACTCCATGAAGAGCATGAAAGGAAGCAAGAGCACAAGCACAGCGAGAACCGCACAGGATCTTCCGATGCAGTTCATCCTTCTTGGCGTTCTTGCAATGGTATTTATCATCTGGATCGTTCCGGCTATCCCGGTAACTCTTCTTGGTGCATTTATCATCGTAATCTTTGGATTCTTCTTTGCAACTGTATCCTCCCGTATGGTAGGTCTTGTAGGAAGTTCCAACAACCCGGTTTCCGGTATGGCTATCGCTACTCTTCTGATCGCTACATTTGTGATCAAGAGCTCCGGTAAAACCGGTATCGACGGAATGACAGCTGCCATTGCTGTTGGTTCTGTTATCTGTATCATCGCAGCCATCGCTGGTGATACTTCTCAGGACCTTAAGACAGGATACCTTCTTGGTGCCACACCTAAGAAACAGCAGATGGGAGAGATGCTCGGTGTTGTTGTTTCCGGTCTTGCTATCGGTGGTGTTCTGTATCTTCTGGATGCAGCATGGGGCTACGGTACAGCAGAGATCCCTGCTCCGCAGGCTCAGCTTATGAAGATGATCGTTGAGGGAATCATGGGTGGAAACCTTCCATGGGGACTTGTATTCATCGGTGTATTCCTTGCAATCTGCCTTGAGATCCTTCGTATTCCGGTAATGCCTTTCGCTATCGGTCTTTACCTTCCGATCTACCTGAACGCTACGATCATGATCGGTGGTATCGTTCGTGGATTACTTGACCGCAGAAAAGGTGTTGACGAGAAAACCAAGACAGCTCAGTCCACAGATGGTACTCTGTATTGTGCAGGTATGATCGCCGGCGAAGGTCTTGTTGGTATTCTTCTTGCAATATTTGCAGTATTCGGTATCAGCCTTGATATGTCCGGTGTTGTAAACTTCGGAAATATCGGCGGTGTTGTACTGATGATCATCATGATCCTGTCACTGCTTAAATTCTCTATCTGGAGAAAGAAGAAAGCCTGATGAGAAAAAACAAAAAGGATAAGAAACAGGATATCAACTATCTTGATCTGATCCCGGAGACAAACCAGTCGATCCGGTGGCACCGGGACCTGAAGCAGCGGATCATTCTTGAGATAGAGAATAAAGGTATGTTCAATACTATCGCGCAGAAGGTTTTTGGCAAGCCAAGGTTTTCCAAGGTTCATCTTGATGAAATGGGAACTTTTATCTGGCCGGAGATCGATGGAACAAAAACTGTGCAGGATCTTGCCCTGCTGGTGAAAGAACATTTCGGAGATAAGGCAGAACCGCTTTATCCGAGAATCGTAAAATACTTTCAGATAATGGAAAGCTACGAGTTTGTCCACTTTATGAATAAGAAGACAGACAAATAGCATGAGAACGGGAACGGACGCAAAATAGTGTACGGTCCCGTTCTTTTTATGACACGTCAGTACGGGAAACTGATGCAGTTGTCATATGATAATTGAAAGGAGCACTTTATGAATCTTGTGACAAAAAAGAAATGGTATCTGGATTATCTTCTGATCATAGTTGGAACCGGACTGATGGCACTTGCCATCAATTCCGTGTTTGATGCGACCGGTCTGGTAACCGGTGGTTTTTCCGGTATTGCGATCCTTGTGAAACGCTGGACCGAAGGAATCGTAGACGGAGGAATTCCGCTGTGGCTCACCAATATTACGTTAAATATTCCGCTGTTTCTCCTGGGATGTAAGATCAGAGGATTTTCCTTTGTAAAAAAAGCTCTGATCGGTGAAATTTCACTTTCAACCTGGCTTGCCCTTCAGCCGGTGTGGAATATTGCGGGAGATGACCTTCTTCTGGCTGCCGTGTACGGCGGTGTGATCCAGGGAATCGGTATCGGAATGGTTTTCCTGGGACAGGGAACCACAGGTGGAACGGATATGATGGCTGCACTGATCCAGAAGTATATGCGTCATTACTCTATTGCACAGATCATGCAGTTTATCGATGGTATTGTTGTCATTGTTGGTATGTATGTGTTCGGTATCCAGCGTGCTCTGTATGCCATCATTGCAGTGTACCTGGTGACAAAAGTATCGGACAGCCTGATCGAAGGTCTGAAGTTTTCCAAGCAGACCTTTATCATTACGGAGAAGCCCGATGAGGTGGCAGCGGCCATTATGGAAGATCTGGATCGTGGTGCGACAGGAATCTGCGGCAAGGGTATGTACTCCGGTCAGGAGAAGACCATTATCTTCTGTGTAGTAAATAAGAAGGAAATCGTGAAGCTGAAAGAGCTGGTAGACGACATTGATCCCAATGCTTTTGTGATCGTTTCCGATGCAAGAGAGGTTCACGGGGAAGGTTTTATAGAGAAAAATTAGGCGGATTTCAACAAAAATTTGTAAATTTTTTCAGTTTTCCTCTTTTATTTTTGGTGATTTTGTATTAAAATAGCCATAGATAGAGAGGGAAAGACAGAAGATAAGCATACACATAAGTGAGAAGGGATTGAACGGAATGATATCGAATCAGGTGTTACAGAATACGCTCGAGGGACTTAAAGAAATATCAAGGACGGAATTTTGTGTCATTGACACAGACGGCAAGGTACTGGCGTCTACCTTTTGTGATTTTGAAATTCAGCCAGCAGATATCCAGGCTTTTGTAGAATCCCAGGCGGACAGCCAGCTTGTCAAGGGATTTCAGTACTTTAAGGTCTGTGACGATTATCAGTTGGAATACGTCCTGGTAGCCCATGGAGATGATGAGGATACTTATATGGTAGGTAAACTTGCAGCCTTCCAGATCCAGAATCTGATCGTAGCGTATAAGGAGCGTTTTGACAAGGACAGCTTTATCAAGAATCTTCTTCTTGATAATCTTCTTCTGGTAGATATTTACAACAGAGCGAAGAAGCTTCATATCGAGGCAGATGTCCGTCGTGTAGTCATGATCCTGGAATTAAACCAGGAGAAAGATCACAGCTCTGTAGAGAGCGTGAAGAGCCTTTTTGGCGGAAAGAGCAGAGATTTTATCACTGCAGTTGATGAGAAGAGCATCATCATTGTCAAGGAACTGGAAGAGGGAGAGGGCTATCCGGAGATGGATAAGCTGGCTCACACCATTCTGGATACTCTTGACCTGAATAAAGATGGTGAGGATGTCCACATGGCATACGGTACCATCGTCAATGAGCTGAAGGAAGTTTCACGTTCCTACAAGGAAGCGCGCATGGCACTTGATGTAGGCAAGATCTTCTTTGGAGACAAGGAAGTGATCGCATACAGCTCACTGGGAATCGGACGACTGATCTACCAGCTGCCTATTCCTCTGTGTAAGATGTTTATCCGTGAGATCTTTGATAACAAATCTCCGGATGACTTCGATGAGGAGACTCTTGTCACCATCGACAAATTTTTTGAGAACAGTCTGAATGTATCAGAGACATCACGTCAGCTGTACATTCACAGAAATACACTGGTATATCGTCTGGATAAACTTCAGAAGAGTACAGGTCTTGATCTGAGGGTGTTTGAGGATGCCATCACGTTTAAGATCGCACTGATGGTTGTAAGGTATATGAAGTATATGGAAACGTTGGAGTACTAAACCCTTATTTTATGCGGGTTTGCGGGCTCTATCAGCTTCCAAAATAGGCGTTTTGTCTACCATTTGTCTACCGCAGAAAAAGCGGTAGACATTTTTTATTTTATAGCAGCCTCAAAAAGAGTGACTGCCTCATCCTGCATTTTCTCTGTGTTATAGACGTAACGTTCCATAGTGGTCTTGATATTTTTATGTCCCAGACGCTCCATGATCGTCTTGGGAGAAGCACCACTTTCTGCCAGGATAGTACCGTGAGTGTGTCGAAGGCAGTGGGAATGAAAATCTGTATATCCGAGTTTCCGCTTGATGATTCTTACACAGTATTTCATATGGTCCGTTGTGAGCATGTCTCCGTTTTCTTTTACGATAGGCCAGACTTCACGGTATCCGGGAGGAACGTCGGCATTTGCTGGTAGCCAGTGCAGGCGAAGAGAGCTATCTACATATGTTTTGGTGTAGTATTCGCCATATCTCAGCCGGTTCATTTTCATGACTGTAATTTCGGATTTCAATAAAGCTTCCAATGTGCTGCCAATCTTGATCGTGCGTATGGAATCATATTTTGGATTTTTGTAGATCCATTCTTTTTGAAGATTCTTCTGCAACTGTCTGTTGATCGAAAGTGTGTGACGGGAAAAATCCACGTCACGTTTAAGATCAAGCCCATAACATTCTCCAATTCGCATACCTGTGTGATAACAGATCATAAGTGGCAGATAGTATGGAGTGCCATTAAAATAGTCTGTAATGTTCTTCCATGCTTCTTTATCACAGATATACTCTTTGTGATTTCTCTGCTCTTCTGTGAGAGGAACAGTGGGAATATTTGTATACTCGCAAGGATTAGTTCTGATATACTGGCAGGGATATACGGCATACCGCATTGCTCCAGACAGGATTCCACGAAAATTTTTGATACTTGTTTCTGAAAGGTCTTTGTTTTTGAGATCATTGACCCAGTGCTGCACAACAGATGGATTTAAAGCAGCCAGTTTATATGATCCAAGAGCAGGTTTGATATGCAGCCTGACAGCGGATTGATAAGCATCGTATGTATTGTCAGCCAGGGTTCTTGCATATGCTTCAAGCCAAAAATCCATGTAGTCAGATACAGACATTTCCGAAGGAGTGAAGACCATACCGGCAACATCATATTCAGCTTTCGCTTTTGTTCCGGAAACCAGTGCTTCGGTTTTGGTACGGAAGCCGCCCTTTGAAATGGATTTTCGTTTTCCTGCGATTTTTGCACATTCAAAGCTGTATTCCCATCCATTTGCACGTTTCTTGATTCTTAATTCTCCCATAAAATCACCTTCCTTTTGAATTTGGGTACAAAAATAACGACCACACAAATGTTCTGATTGTGCAGCCGCTCCGAAGATGATACAATATTCACTGGTAAAATTTGGATATCTCTTCGGAGATCCACCACCGTCCCGGTACGCCAATACTGGGGCGGTTTTTGATTATTATATAACGTAAAAGACCTCGTATTTCTACGAGGTCTTCACATAATAAACTGATATCTTCTTTGATGCCCCTAGGGCGATATTAGAAAAGAATTTCTTCTCTTCTGTCAGCTTATTATAATTCATATTATGCTCGTAGTCAATGAAAATATTACATGTTTTAGCCAACTATTCTTTGAAAATATATAAACTTTTCACTTTTTTATTGATTTTTTCCATGTTTTCTTCAGATAATGAGATTCCGGACAGCACTCCTTTAAGATTTCGGGGGTCGAAAATACGCATTTTGCTAATTGTTGTAATTTGGTTTACTAAGGCGGTACTTCCTTCTTTCATTC
>CAVEKJ010000040.1:0-10863 GCA_963616205.1 Prevotella sp. | reverse complement strand
GATACCACGGGTATCTTTGATGGAGATACGTTTTCCAGTTCCGTTCCATCCTGTGTTAACGAGGTATGCTTTCGCACCGCTCTTCTCCATTTTCTTAACGAGCTCCTCAGCATATTTTGTCGGGTGAAGCTCAAGGAATGCCTGTCCGAAGCAAGCGGAGAATGTAGGTGTAGGCTCTGTGATTCCACGCTCTGTACCAGCAAGTTTAGCTGTGAATCCGGAAAGGAAGTAGTACTGTGTCTGCTCCGGTGTCAGGATAGATACTGGAGGAAGTACGCCGAATGCATCTGCGGACAGGAAGATAACTTCTTTAGCTGCCGGTGCAGAAGATACCGGGCGAACGATGTTCTCGATGTGGTTGATCGGGTAGGAAACACGTGTGTTCTCTGTTACGCTCTTGTCAGCGAAGTCGATCTTGCCCTCAGCATCAAGTGTTACGTTCTCAAGAAGAGCGTTTTTCTTGATTGCATTGTAGATGTCTGGCTCAGACTCTTTGTCAAGGTTGATAACCTTAGCGTAGCATCCACCCTCGAAGTTGAATACGCCGTTGTCATCCCAGCCGTGCTCGTCATCACCGATCAGGAGACGCTTAGGATCTGTGGAAAGTGTTGTCTTACCTGTTCCGGAAAGACCGAAGAAGATTGCTGTGTTCTCTCCGTTAAGGTCTGTGTTTGCAGAGCAGTGCATGGAAGCGATGCCCTTAAGCGGCAGATAGTAGTTCATCATGGAGAACATACCTTTCTTCATCTCTCCGCCGTACCATGTATTAACGATAACCTGCTCACGGCTTGTAATGTTGAACATTACAGCTGTCTCAGAGTTAAGACCTAACTCTTTGTAGTTCTCAACTTTAGCTTTGGATGCGTTGTAAACAACGAAATCCGGCTCAAAGTTCTCAAGCTCCTCAGCTGTTGGCTGAATGAACATGTTTGTTACGAAGTGAGCCTGCCAAGCAACCTCAACGATGAAACGGATAGCCATACGTGTGTCTTTGTTAGCTCCGCAGAATGCATCTACTACGAAAAGTCTCTTGTTGGAAAGCTCTTTCTTAGCAAGATCTTTAACTGCAGCCCATGCTTCCTGAGTTGCCGGATGGTTATCGTTCTTGTACTCATCAGATGTCCACCAAACTGTGTCTTTGGAGTTCTCATCCATAACGATATATTTGTCTTTAGGGGAACGTCCTGTGTAAATACCTGTCATTACGTTGACAGCACCAAGCTCGCTGACCTGACCTTTCTCAAATCCCTCAAGGTCTGTCTTGGTCTCTTCCTCGAATAATACATCGTAAGAAGGATTGTACACGATCTCAGTTGTTCCGGTAATACCATACTTTGTTAAATCGATTTTTGCCATCTTAACATTTACCTCTCTTCTTTAATAGTAATTATGATAGCCACCTACTATTTGCAGGTTTTCGTCATCCTGCCATAGGAATTGGTCAGTACCGTCCACAGAGTGAGCAGTAATGATTGGTCATTCCAACATCCCTATCCACAATTATACATAAATTGTACGTAAAAGCAACCAAAAAAATTCATTTTCCGCAAAAAAATGATAAATCTTTAACAGTACTATCCCATTATGTTCTATTTTCCCACGCGTACACTTGACTTTTTCAGAACAACAGCTACAATATACCTGACCATAGTTATTATATATATTTATAATGATAATTATATGATTTTAATATTAAGGAAGTGATTTTCCGTGTCAGACATCACGATCAAACGTAACCATATGGAAATCCCCTGGCATAATTATGTGGACAAAGACAGCGCTCTTCCTATCTGCCAGGCTTCTCTTTCTGAAAAAGCATCTCTGATCGGCCGCACCGGCATGATGCTCCTTTCCTGCGGCACCGGTGCATGGCGGGTTCGAAGTTCCATGAATACGCTGTCCGAAGCTCTGGGTATCACCTGCTCCGCGGATATCGGACTGATGTCCATAAGTTATACCTGTTTTGACGGAGAAAGCAGTTTTTCCCATTCCCTGAGCCTGACTACCACGGGGGTCAATACTTCCAGGCTGAACCGTCTGGAACAGTTTGTCAGCGACTTTCCTTCGGAAGGTGTGCACATGACCGGCGAAGCTCTTCACAGCCAGCTGGATGAAATTGAGCGTATCCACGGGCTTTATTCCCCGGCCGCCCTTGGCCTAGCTTCTGCTCTTGCCTGTGGCGCATTTACTTTTCTCCTGGGCGGCGGCCCTCTGGAAATGGTCCTGGCTTTTGCAGGGGCAGGCATCGGAAACGCCATCCGCTGTAAACTGGGCAAACATCATTTTACCCTGTTTATGTGCATTGCGGTTTCTGTTGCTTCCGCCTGTCTTGTATATGCGGGATTCCTGAAGCTGGCGGAACTTCTGTTTCATATTTCCAGGCAGCATGAGGCCGGTTATATCTGCGCCATGCTGTTTATCATTCCTGGTTTTCCGTTTATCACAAGCGGGATCGACCTTGCAAAACTGGATATGCGTTCCGGACTGGAGCGTCTGGCCTACGCCATTATCGTTGTGATGGTAGCCACCGTTTCCGCCTGGCTGATGGCACTGCTCCTTCATCTGACGCCGGTTGATTTTCTTCCTCTGGATCTTTCAACTGCCCAGAAGATCCTGTTCCGTCTGCTTGCAAGTTTCTGCGGAGTGTTCGGTTTCTCCGTCATGTTCAACAGCCCCGTTCCGCTGGCCGCAACTGCCGCCTTCATTGGCGCACTGTCCAATACACTCAGACTGGAACTTGTTGACCTTGCCGGTTTTCCACCTGCTGCCGCCGCTTTCATCGGTGCACTGACAGCCGGACTTCTGGCTTCCCTGATCAAAACAAAAGTAGGCTATCCAAGGATTTCCATTACTGTGCCTTCCATTGTGATCATGGTTCCCGGACTTTATCTTTACCGGGCGATTTACAACTTAGGCATTATGTCCCTGAATGTTTCCGCTTCCTGGTTTGCCTCTGCGATCCTGATCATTGTCGCTCTTCCACTGGGGCTCATCTTCGCAAGGATCCTCACGGATAAAATGTTCCGCTACTGCACCTGATGTAAAAGTATTCAAGGCTATCCGAAAACTCCGGAATCTGTCCCCCGCAGAGCAGATCTTCCTCTTCCAATATGCAAAGAAAAAAGGACTGCTTCCCGCATCACTTCAGTCGTCAGATATCTCTCTGATAACCGGAATGATACAGAAGTAGTCCTTTTTTCCCCCAATCAAGTCGCAAATATGAATAATTTTATCCGCTTAACTGTATTCTCTATTTCATCACGATCTCATCCGCAATCCCGATCATTTTTCCCAGACGGTCCGCAAACTTATGGATTGGGAGAAAAACACCCAGTCCGTCATAACGTTTTCCACCGTCTTCCACAGAATCCTGTCCATAATACACAAAAGCTCTGGGAAGTTTCTTCTGCAATGCCATCATGATATCCCACACAGCCGCATAAGCCTGAGCTTCCGTCTCCTTTTCCTTTACACTGTCCGGAAGTTCATACACCAGAAGCACTCCGATGTGTTCGCCCATTTTGTACTCTTCCACTTCCATGGTGTCTTCATCGTAGGCATGCCGCTTTCGGTAACCGTAGGCCAGATACATCTTCACACCTTTTTTCTCCCGGTAGACTTTCCGAAAACGGTCGTAGTCGCGATCACTTACGCGGATTCCTTTTGCCCGGAGAAAATTTCCATCTTCATCAGTAAGGAGGACCGGATTCTCCTGTCCGTCCGCATTAAAACGAAAGGGCGCAAGAAAGGAATTTCTTAAGAGATCAAACATGCTGTTCTGGCATACCGCCATCAAAAGTGCAGTCAGATCCCGGTTTCTGTAAGCGCTGAGCAGGGCATAGGCAAATTTTTCCGGCGGAAGATATCCGCATTCCACGTCCAGCTCTGCATCCATAGACTCATAAAAAGTTTCCGTCAGGCGCCTGCACGCCTCCGGGTCCTGGAGGATCTTTTCAAAAAGCATCTCCGCCTTTTCTTCTCTTGGAAATAATGTGTCGTTCTCCACAAGTCATCACCCTTTCTAACTTCTACGTTTGCTGGAAAACATCAGGATAAAACTGATCAGAAGCAGAACATCTGATACCCAGATCGCTGAAAATCCAAGTCTCATGGACAGATTTCCACCGCCGCCTGCTCCGATAGCAAAAAACAGAATAATACCAAAATAATATAAAGACTGCCTCAGCTGTTCCGGACGTCTTTCACGAAAATACATGGACAATGCCGCTGTACCGCTTCGAAGGTTTCCGATGCACATGGTACTTGCATAGGAATAACCGCCTACCTTCCGGAAGGTCTGCACCTGCATGGCGCAGGAAAAAGATACCAGCGCCGTTGCCAGCATATCCAGTTTTCCCGGCATAAAGCCTACCACAAAAAGAATCACAATCTCGATCAGCAGGATCGCCTGTCTCCAGTGGAGCTTTTTTGCATATTTAAAGGTACTCTGGATCCGCTCTGCCGCCACAACACCAAGGGCAAAAGCAAGAATTGGAAAGAGATACCGAAATCCCTCACCCCACTGTCCTGTCATGAAATTCTGGCTCATCAGAACTACGTTACCGGTCTGGGCGTTGGAAAACACTTCATCCCTTGTAAAATATGTATATGCGTCCTGAAATCCTCCGGACATTGCCAGAAATACACTTGTTATGAAAGCTTCTGACATCTGCCTGTCTGCATTTTGCAGTCTTCCGCCTCCTGAAACCACTCCAAATCACTCCCGTCATTGATTTTTTTCCTCTGGTGTATTATAGTTGTCTCTAAGGCAAATGTAAAAAGTATTATTAATATCGTAAACATATTAAAATCATATCACAGGACGGAAAACATACATGATCACTTACGACTACTACCGGATTTTTTATTATGTAGCCCAATATAAGAGTTTTACCAAGGCAGCAAGGGCTCTTCACAACAACCAGCCGAACATTACCCGCTGTATGAATAACCTGGAACAGGAGCTGAAATGTACCCTTTTTCTTCGTTCCAACAAAGGAATCACTCTCACCCCGGAAGGCCGCCAGCTCTACGAACACGTTGCCCTGGCTTTTGAACAACTGACCATCGGTGAGGAGGAGATCCGCCAGAACGGGGAACTGGAACACGGCCTGGTGTCCATCGGCGCCAGCGAAAACGCCCTGCGGCTGATCCTTCTGGAAAAACTGGAACGGTTTCGTGAGGAATATCCTCATGTGCGCCTGCGGCTTTTTAACCATTCCACACCCCAGGCAGTCCAGGCTCTTAAGAATTACGCGGTGGATTTTGCCATCGTCACTACGCCTATTTCCATCCGCAAACCTCTGCTGAAAAAAAGCCTCCTGCGTTACCAGGAGATTCTCGTATGCGGAAGCAAATATAAGGATCTTGCAAAAGCACCGGTGAGCATCCATGAACTCCAGGATCTGCCTTTTGTAGGTCTTGCGGAAGGAACCAGCACACGTGAAATGTATATGAATTACTTTATGGAAAACCACGTATCCTTCCAGCCGGATATTGAGGCTGCCACTACCGATCAGGCGCTTCCTATGATCATCCACAATCTTGGAATCGGATTCTATCCGGAACCCCTTGCCCGGGAAGTTATTGAAGAAGGCAAGGTTTATGCTATGAATTTAATAGAACCTCAGCCCCAGCGCGAAGTCTGCTTAGTCACAAACAGCAGTACTACTATGAGTACTGCTGTCAAAAAAGCGATTGAATTTATTGTGTAAATATCTGCACCGAATCAGTTATCCGCCGTCCTCACTGTTGCTTGACCAGCGATCAGCAATTTACATTTTTTGTGTTTACTGCTCTACCGTCCGCTCAATGTGCATGGCCAGATAGCCGATCTCGATGCGATCCAGTTTTTTACCGAGGCTTTTTCCAAGGCTCTCGCAGACATCCTCCGCGATCTTATAGGATTCCGGATATTTTTCTTCTATATAATCATTCATATCCAGCTTCAGTGTCTCCCCTGTGGAGACACGGGCTACCATATATTTGATGTGGTTCATCATCCGGTTGTAGGACAGGGAGATGACGTCAATCTTTTTTCCCGTGGCCATCTCGATCATGGCGATGCATTCCCGGACCGTCCGTGCTGTCTGCATGGCAACGGATACTTTCTCATCGCCAAGTGCGGAGTGAATATGAAGGGCCACATATCCTACCTCATGATCATCGATCTCGATATCCATCCGCTCTTTCAGGATCTTTTTCAGAACTTCAGCGACTTTAAATTCGCTGTAAAAAAGCACCTTGATGTCGTCAGTGAGAGGATTGCTGATCTGTTCATTCTTCCTGATACGTCCTACCGCAAAAGAAATGTGGTCAGCCAGAGGAAACAGGATTCCTTTATCTATGGTATCCCCGAAAGTTTTCTCCGCCTCTCTTAAGATCTCATCTGCAATCTCAAGGAATTCCGGCGGCACGCTTTTGGCCAGCTCTTTTGCCGAGCCACGCTCTGTTTCCTGCGCCAGTCTGTATCGGGTGCAGTCGGAAGGTGCATCAAAACGCTGACTGACTTTTTTTCCAAATCCTACCCCTTTTCCCAAGAGCACATATTCCTGGTTTTCTTCCATATTTATGGCGATGACGCCATTGTTGTTTAATACCTTGCTCACTCTGTACATCTTTTTCCCCACCATTTTTATATACATTGCAGCTTTTCCACATTCTGCCAGGTTTCTATCCACTGTCTGGCATTTTGGTCAGCATTTTTGCCCGCATCTGTTGATTTTCTCTATCGTAACAGAATCTGTCTTTTATGTAAAGCCCCTCTGATTGGCAGCTGTTTTTCTCTTTTCACAGGAAAAACGCGCCCGGGCATTAGGCGCGCTTTCCTATAGAACAAATACTTTTATTTCTGAAAAAAATCTCTTATTCTTCCACAGTCTCCACTGCAAACAGCGGTTCACCTGCTTTGATCGGTCCGTTTGCCAGAAGGCGTACTCTCTGGTTGTCCTCAACCTCTGTGCAGAGGATCGGGGAACATAAGGACGGTGCATTTTCTGTGAGATACGGGATGTCGATCTTTATCAGCGGCTCGCCTTTTTTCACATGCTGTCCCTGCTCTACCAGGATCTCGAAGCCTTTGCCTTCCAGTTTTACGGTGTCGATTCCGATATGGAGAAGCATCGGAAGGTCTGTATCTGTCTGGAAGCCGATGGCGTGTTTTGTGTCAAAAATAAACTCTACTTCACCGTCTTCCGGAGCACAGATCACCGGGTCCTGCGGAGTAACTACGGCACCCTCTCCCATCATTCCTTCTGCAAAGCCTTCATCCGGCGCTGTGGAAAGGTCTGCAGCGATTCCTGTGATCGGGCTGTAGACGATGGCTGTTCTGAGGATCTTTTTCTCAGGCTGAGTGCCGACTGCGGATGGCTGAACTGCGCTGTCTGTAGATGACTTGCCTGCATTCTGAGCAGTTTCACCTGTGCTTCCTGCTGCCTGGCTGTTGCCGTTTGCTGCCTGCTGCATGTTCTGGACATTTGCTGTACTTTCTGCATCAGCCTGCCCCTGATTTCCCGCATTATCTGTATCTGCACTCTTTGCACCTTCAAAATACTCGTTCGGCGCTGTCTCCAGATAATCCTCCAGTTTGGATTTGATCACCGTTACCTGCGGACCGTAGATGATCTGGACACCCTGGCCTTTTTTCACGATTCCTCTGGAACCTGTTGTTTTCAGGATGTCATCGTTGACTCTTGCTGCGTCATGAACGGTGATACGAAGTCTTGTTGCACAGCAGTCCACATCACTGATATTTTTCTTTCCACCAAGACCGGCTGTGATGGACTCACTTACCGGGTCTGCGGATGTATTTCCTGCTGCTTCGCCGGCTTTTCCGGCTTCTTTTCTTGCGTTGACATCTGCTTTTGTATACAGTTTTGTTTCTGTGTCGTCATCCTCACGTCCCGGAGTCTTGAAATCAAACTTTTTGATCAGGAAAGTAAAGATCACATAATAAAGAATGAAATAAATAATACCAACCGGAATAATTCTCAGCCAGCTTGTCTTTGCATTTCCCTGAAGGATTCCGAACAGGAACAGATCCAGAAAACCACCGGAGAAGGTAAGTCCTACCGCAATGTTCAGCATATGTGCGATCATGTAAGCCGCGCCTGCAAGAACAACCTGTACTGCAAACAGTGCCGGAGCTACAAACAGGAAGGAGAACTCCAGAGGCTCTGTGATTCCTGTAAGCATACATGCAAGTGCTGCAGAAAGAAGAAGTCCGCCTGCTGCTTTTTTCTTCTCAGGCTTTGCACAACGGTACATGGCCAGTGCTGCTCCCGGAAGGCCGAAGATCATGAAAATAAACTCTCCGGAAAAATATCTGGTTGCATCTGCGCTGAAGTGCGCTACATTTGCGGAATCCGCAAGCTGGGCGAAGAAGATGTTCTGTCCGCCCTGTACCATCTGGCCTGCAACCTCCATGGTTCCGCCAACTGCAGTCTGCCAGAATGGCATATAAAATACGTGGTGAAGTCCAAATGGGATCAGCGCACGTTTGATAATACCAAAGATCAGAGTTCCAATATAACCGCTGCCTGTTACCAGACCTCCCAGCGCATAAATTCCATTCTGGACTGCCGGCCATATGAAATACATCAGAATTCCTACAAACATATATACAATAGTGGAAATGATCGGCACAAATCTGGAACCGCCGAAGAAGGAAAGTGCATTCGGAAGCACAATCTTATGGAAGCGGTTGTGAAGTGCCGCAACACCAAGACCGACGATAATACCGCCGAATACACCCATCTGCAGGGACTGAATGCCGCAGACAGAAGTTACAGTACCTTCCAGGACGCTTTTTGCGATCTGGCCGTCTGCTGTGATCTTGCCGTTTACAACCAGCATACCGTTGATGGCTACATTCATAACGAAGTAGGCGATCAGTGCGGAAAGAGCTGCTACCTCTTTCTCTTTTTTTGCCATACCGATGGCCACACCTACCGCAAAGATCAAGGGCAGGTTATCAAATACCGCACTTCCTACTTTGTTCATGATGATCAGGAGTGCATGTAAAATCGTTCCATCCCCCAGGATCTTCTGAAGTCCGTAAGTTGCGATGGTGGTCTCATTTGTGAAGGAACTGCCGAATCCAAGAAGCAGGCCTGCCACAGGAAGGATTGCGATGGGGAGCATAAAAGAACGTCCCACACGCTGCAAAACTCCGAAAATTTTGTCTTTCATGTTTTTTCTCTCCTTTTCCTCTGACGCTCCAGAGGCAGGCATCCTTCAAGTGGGCAACAAAAAAAGACACCAACCCCCATAAACGTCAAATAAAAATAATAACATTTATGACTGGTTAATGCCTGCTTATCAGTTACACACCAAATCTGAAATACACTATACGGGTTTTGTTCTTCTGTGTCAAGGAGTAAATTGATTTTTTTCATAAAAAATCCGGCACACTTATCTGTTCACCGACAATCATCATGTGGCAGATGAGCCTGGCATTTCCCTGGCTTGACTTTATCCTTTCTTATGTTAAGATGAACATAGAATGTCTGACTGCTATATTTTTGCCGCGGCCAGACCATACATTTCATAAAAACGGAGGTACGTTTCCGATGAATACCATCAAGAAATTCATCCATTACTATGGCCCGTACAAAGCGGTCTTTTTTATTGATCTGATCTGTGCGGCCGTTATCAGTCTGGTGGATCTTGCCTATCCCCAGATCCTTCGTACGATGACAAAAACCCTCTTCACACAGGACAAGGATATCATTCTTCACGCTCTTCCTGTGATCGGAATCTCACTTTTTGTCATGTACATCATTCAGAGTCTCTGCAAATATTATGTCACCTATCAGGGACATATGATGGGCGCAAACATGGAGCGTGACATGCGCCGGGAGCTTTTTGACCATTATCAGGAACTGTCTTTTTCCTATTACAGCCGGAATAATTCCGGTCAGATGATGAGCAAGCTGGTCAGTGACCTTTTTGATATTTCCGAATTTGCTCACCATGGTCCTGAGAATCTTTTTATCTCCCTGGTAAAAATTGTCGGCGCTTTCATCTTCCTGTTTTTTATCAATAAGAAGCTGGCACTTCCGCTGATCATTCTGGTGATCGTGATGTTTGTTTTTTCCTTCCGCCAGAATGCGAAAATGCAGGAGACTTTCATGGAAAACAGGCGTAAGATCGGTGATGTGAACGCCAGCCTTCAGGATACCCTTTCCGGAATCCGCGTGGTGCAGTCTTTTGCAAATGAGGATATTGAGCGGGAGAAATTCAAAAAAAGCAATGAAGCCTTCCTTGTTTCCAAGCGGGATAACTACCACTGCATGGGCGGTTTCATGAGTTCCAACCTGTTTTTCCAGGGAATGATGTATCTGGTAACTCTGGTTTACGGCGGTTATCTCATTGCCCAGGGGGAAATGCAGGCTGCGGATCTTGCCATGTATGCCCTGTATATCGGAATCTTTATCAGCCCGATACAGATCCTGGTGGAGCTTGTGGAAATGATGCAGAAGGGCCTTTCCGGTTTCCGACGGTTCCTGGATGTGATGGAAACGGAATCCGAGATCAAGGATGCGGATGATGCTGTGGAACTTACCGATGTGAAAGGACATGTCCGTTATGATCATGTTTCTTTCCATTACAGCGACGATGAGACTGCGGTACTTTCCGATATTTCCATTGATATCCCGGCCGGAAAGTCCATCGCTCTGGTAGGTCCTTCCGGAAGTGGAAAAACCACGATCTGCTCTCTCCTGCCGAGATTTTATGACGTGACTGGCGGTTCCATTACTGTTGATGGAAAAGATATCCGTGGGCTGACTCTGAAAAGCCTTCGTAGTCAGATCGGTATGGTACAGCATTTTGATGCCGGAACAAATTCTTCAATCATTATTC
>CAVEKJ010000039.1:9831-11280 GCA_963616205.1 Prevotella sp. | reverse complement strand
GCATGAAAGCCCAGGCAAACGAGAAAGAGATCGCGGCTCTGACAGATAAGGTAGATACACTTCAGGAGCAGCAGAACGAGCTTCTCAGCGCACTGGAGACCAGTTATGCAAACCGCGTGGCAAATCAGGCAGCTTCTGCAGGAACTGACAGCAGTGATGCGGATACAGCAGACGGTGACAAAGCAACAGACACTTCTGATGGTGATACATCCGATGCAGATGCAGAGGATACAGCTTCTTCAGATTCCGATAATGTATATAAAGACGGTACCTACACAGGTGAAGGCCAGGGATATGGCGGAACCATCCAGGTTGAGGTAACACTAGCCAGCGATGAGATCACATCCATCAATGTAGTCAGTGCACCTGGTGAAGACAGTGCATATCTCTCTCAGGGAGAAGGTGTGATCGATTCCGTCCTGAGCGCCCAGAGTACAGATGTGGATACCATATCCGGAGCAACGTTCAGTTCCACAGGAATCCTGAACGCGATAGATGATGCACTTGGAAAGGCGGAAAACTCATGAAAAAAAGACAGCGGGAAGTAAGGCTGATGCGTGCGGGAATACAGCTGGCATTCTTTTCTGACTGTAACCGCAGTGCTTCTGATCTTCACATGTTTTTTTGGCAGACATTTCTGCGGATATGCATGTGCGTTCGGATCTTTCGGTGATGCCGTGTATGAAGGATTTTCCTGGATCTGGACGAAATGTTTTCACAAAAAAAAGAAACCAGCCCTTTCTGAAAAAATGGTCCACAGACTTCAGAAAGTCAAATATATCGTACTGGCCCTGATTCTTCTTTCCTGCCTCACAGGCGTTTATGGAAAGCTCTCAGGAACCAGCCCGTGGGATGTTTTTTCCATGATAACAGCTGGACGTCTTCCAAACAGTAAATACCTGGTGGGAATTGTGATCCTGCTCCTGATCATGGTTGGAATGTGTACACAGGAGCGTTTTTTCTGCCAGTTTCTCTGCCCTATGGGAGCGGTTTTTGCACTGATGCCCATCCTTCCGGGAGCACTGTTTCAGAGAAACCGTGAGAAATGTCCGCCGAAATGTGGCCTCTGCAAAAAAAGATGTCCGGCGCATCTTGATATCGACGGAGATACGGCTATGTCCGGCGAATGTCTTTGCTGCCACGCATGTGCGGCAACATGCCCGAGAAAAAATATCCACATTGGAACAACTGAGGAAAAGTAATTTATGAGATATCAGGTTCTGAAAAAGAAAGCATTACTGACAGCGGCTGTGTTTACGGGAACAGCAGTATTGTTTCCGACCATGTGCCTGGCTTCGTCAGACAAAAAGATCCAGACATATACAGATACGGATTTTGCAATGGATACTGTGGTATCAGAAACGCTTTATACCACAGGAGACGATATAAACAGTAAACTGACATCTGTGCTGACAGATGTGGAGACAAACCTTCTTTCCTGGACCAACG
>CAVEKJ010000039.1:0-9821 GCA_963616205.1 Prevotella sp. | reverse complement strand
GGTAAATGCAGACAGCGGAAAAGACACGGAGATCTCTGATGAACTTTCCGGATATCTGGAGCGCCTTCTGAAGATCGCAAAGGATTCCGACGGAGCTTTTGACCCGACCATCGGGAAGCTGATCCGTCTGTGGGATATCGGAGGAGAAAACCAGAGGATTCCGGGAGAAGATGAGATCCAGGAAGTTCTTAAAGACTCCGGATATCAGAAGATTTCCCTTGATGGAAATACGATCCACATGGATGAAGGCTGTTCCCTGGATCTTGGAGCGGCAGGAAAAGGTATCGGCTGCGATCTGATCCTTAAAGATCTGGAAACAGAGAAAGATGTAACAGCGGCACTTATGAACCTGGGAGGAAGCAGTGTCATGACCTATGGAAGCAAACCGGACGGTTCTTCCTGGAATGTGGCAGTGACAGATCCCAGAGCTGAAAATGACGACGATTATCTTGGTGTGGTTGCCTTAAACGGCACGGAATTTCTTTCCACATCCGGAGATTATGAGAAATATTTTATTGAAGATGGCGTAAGGTATCACCACATCATGGACCCATCCACCGGCTATCCTGCAAAAAGCGGAGTGACCGGAGTAACAGTAGTCTGTGACACCGGACTGGAAGCAGACGCACTTTCCACAGCATGTTTCGTGCTTGGTGTGGAAAAAGGCGCAAAGCTGCTGGAAACTTACGGTGCAGACGGACTTTTTGTGGATGAAGACCATCATGTGTATCTCACTGAGGGGATGAAGGAGCGGTTCAGTCTGCTTGCGGATTCCTACAGTGTGGAGGATATTGCAGAGTGAAGATGATCACCGGATGATCGTGTCCATGGATACCTGACAGAGCGGAATGTCCATATCCGCAGTATTTGTGATAGTAAACCCTGGAAAGGTTTCTATAAATATTTCACATTTTTAGGAGGAATAAGTAATGCAGAAGTGGAATCTACTGAAAAAAACAGCTCCATGCATCTTAAGTCTTGCAGTGGCAGCAACAACTTTTCCCACAGCTGTAATGGCATCTGATTTTGATGCAGCAGTTGTTTCCGAGGCAGAGGATCAGACAGGAGATACTGAGGACTTTGGCACAGAGGAAGTTGCAGAGGAGACAACTGAGGATGCTGCTGATGTGACAGAAGATGTTGCAGAGGATACAGCAGACGTGGCAGAGGATATCCAGCAGGAAGAGACTGAGGATGTTGAGGCTCTGGATGCGACAGCAGAGGAAACAGATACATTCTCCACTGGTGAGGAGGATTTCACAGAGGGAGACGATGCAGCAGAAGCATTTTCTGATTCTGACCAGCTGACAGGTGAGTATCAGTACGTATACGCAGGACTTACCTGGGGCGAGTACTGGGCATCTGAAGGTGTATATGCAGCGGGAAATACAAGTGCTTCAGAAGAAAAAGACTCCCATGGAGAGTATGATACAGGAGCTTTTGATACGGTAACAAGAGCAACAGTAAATCACGGACTTCACAGAGGAAGTTATCAGACTGAAGCTACGATCATCGCAGAGGATGGAACCAGATTTGATGTTTCCTACTGGAAGGATAAAGGTGCTACCATCGTTCTCACAGATGGAACTGAGGCAAGCTGGAACAGAGGTGTGGTAACAAAAGATGGTAAATCCTATACAATGGATCACTATGAGGTCTATGGACTGAAGTATGTTCCGGTAGCAGTTAAGACAGCAGATTTTGCAGATTTCTGCAAAAAGTATAATGTGGTACAGGCTGGCGGAACTCTTTCCGGTGGCTATGGTGAGAATAATCTTCAGTCCTATGTTGGTCTTGTAGCAGATGTAACTGCACAGACAAATGGTCTGAAATATGCAGAGAAAAATGGCGACAGCTTTACATTCACAGCAAGAAAATCTGATGGAACAGATTCCGGTATCAAGGATCAGACATTAAAAACAGCAACAGGAATTGAGCCGGCTGTAAAAGCAGCAAGCGGAAGCTACGGTGAGTTCCTCCGTGTGGATCTCAACGGAGATTATGGTGATCTTGGTGCAAATATGCAGGCTGTACGTTGGGATTACTACGGAAATGATTCTACATATACAACCCCACTTGCTTCTTATGGAACCAAGTTTGCTGCAGATAACTGGATGCATAAAGCAATGGGAATCCAGCTTGGACTTACAAAATCTGCACGTTGCAAACTTCCGGGAGGAACTGACGGAACAGGATACTGGAAACTGACTGTTTATGCACTGGGATATAATGATTATACTTATCAGTTCCAGGCAACAGCAGACAATATTGTAAATCCTACAATGGAGCCAACAGATTTTACAAGTCTTAAAGCTGAAGTTGAAACTGCAAAAACTCTGGTAGAGAAAGATTACACAATTGCAACCTGGAAGTCCTTTGCAGGTGAGCTTCAGGAAGCGGAAGATATCCTTGCAAAGACAGACGCAAGCCAGGCTGAGGTAAATGAGGCACTGGAACATCTTCAGGGAGCAGAGAAAGATCTTCAGAAAGTAACGGTTGCTTTTGATAAGACATCTGTGGCTGTATATACAGGAAAAACAGAAACTCTTAAAGCAACAACAAATGACAGTGATGCAACAGTGACATTTGAGTCCAGTGATACAAATGTTGCTACTGTAAGTGCTGAGGGTGTTGTTGAGGGTGTAAAAGAAGGAACAGCGGTGATCACAGCAACAGTTGGAAATGCGACCGCTACATGCGAAGTCACAGTAAAAGCTTCTACGATCAAGTTCGCAAAAGCTTCTGTAGCAGTTTACACAGGAAAAACTGTTACAGTAAAAGCAACAGCTACTCCATCTGAAAAAGTAACATACACAACCAGCAACAAAAATGTTGCAACTGTAAGCAGCACAGGTGTTGTAAAAGGTGTGAAAGCCGGAAGCGCAGTGATCACAGCAACAACAGCCAGCGGCCTGAAAGCAACCTGCAAGGTAACTGTAAAAGCTTCTACAATTAAATTTGCAAAAGCTTCCGCAACGATCTACAAAGGAAAAACAGTTACAGTAAAGGCAACAGCAACACCATCTGCAACTGTAACATACACAACCAGCAACAAAAATATCGCAACTGTAAACAGCAAAACAGGTGTTGTAAAAGGAATCAAAGCCGGAACAGTTACGATCACAGCAAAAGCCGGAAACCTTAAGACAACCTGCAAGGTAACTGTCAAGAACCCGACTCTTACACTTACAAAATCTTCTGCAACAATCGCAAAAGGAAAAACAACAACGATCAAAGCCAAAGCAACACCAGCAGGTAAGGTTACATACACAAGCAGCAACAAAAAGGTTGCAACAGTAACAAGCAAAGGCGTTGTAAAAGGAATCAAAAAAGGTAAAGCAACAATTACCGTTAAATGCAACGGAGTTACAAAGAAATTTGTGGTAACTGTTAAATAATGCAACTGTTTAGTAAAGAGTAAGAACAACCTCTGCCGCAGGCATGAATGTGTCTGCGGCAGAGGTCTGCTCATTTCTACAGCAATCCGGAAAATCACCTGGAATGCGATGCAGAGCATATGCCTGACGGGAAGCCGCATAGAAAGAGGGGAGAACAAGTATCCATGGAAAAAGATTTAAAAGATAAAAAACCAGCCGAAAATGGCACGCCCAAGGTGCCCTGGACGAAAATGATCCCTGCAGCTGCTGTGATTGCGGCGCTTGCGTTTTCGGGCATAAAGGCGAAGGGATCCGAGGAATCAACGGAAGCAGTACAGAAAGCAGAGACAACAGTGATGTCTGCTTCGGAGCTGGAAAAATATCTCGGATATGAAGAAGGAAATACTGTTTCTGACAGCACATCCGCCTCAGATAAGAAAAACAGTACATCAAAGAAAAGCTCATCAAAGAAAAGCACGAAAAAAACAGCAGCCAAAAAAAGTTCCGGTACGAGAACGGTTTCAGAATCAGCAAAAAGCAATGCCGGTGCTTCTGGACAGGGTTCAACTCAGACCCCGGTAGCCAGTGTTCCGGCCAACGGATATAAGGATGGCGTTTATGAAGGAGCCGGAACCGGATTCGGCGGAACGATCCGTGTGCAGGTAACAGTCAGTGGCGGAAAGATCGCAGCTATTGACATTCTGGATGCATCTGGCGAGACAGCATCCTATTTTGCGTCAGCTCAGGGCGTGATCAGCAAGATGATCGCAGGAAATACGCCGAATGTAGATGCAGTCAGCGGAGCAACCTATTCTTCCAACGGAATCATCCAGGCAGTCCAGAATGCTCTTTCCCAGGCGGCGGCAGATGGAAGCAGTCAGCAGGTCACCCCTGCACCTGCTGAGGCAACAGCTACACCGACTCCGGCAAGCGCCACGAAGAAACCGAAACCAACAGTTGATCCGGACAGCCCGAAAAAATATCTGGACGGACAATACGAAGGTTCTGCCAAAGGATACAGCGGAAATGTGAAAGTAAAGGTAACCATCAAAAATGGCGTGATCACTGCGGTAACTCAGGAAAATTCCGATACGCCGATGTTTTTTGACCAGGCATGGAATACACTGAAAGATGAGATCACAGGAACGGATTCCGTAGATGATATCGATACTGTCAGCGGAGCCACTTACTCCTCCAACGGAATCCTGAATGCGGTGAAGGCAGCTCTCAAAAAAGCAGTCAATCCAGATTACGGAAAAACAGCTACACTGACTCCAACGCCGAAACCGACAGCCACACCAAAACCAACAGCCACACCGGCGCCAACAGCAACGCCAGAACCAACGGCAACGCCGGAACCGACGGCAACACCTGAGCCGACGGCAGCACCGGATGATCCAAATGTGACACCGACACCAGATCCGGAGAATCCGGATGTGACACCGGAACCAACAGAACCTGCCGGAATGTACAGAGACGGAACGTATACAGGATCGGATTTTGGATACGGAGGAAAAACATATCTGACGATTACGATCGCAGGAGGCCAGATCGTATCCATAGAGCAGACCAATCAGGATACACCGGAATTTTTTGAGCCTGCATGGGAAACCATCTATCCACAGATCATGGCAAACCAGTCCGCAGATGGAATCGATACCGTCAGCGGGGCCACATTCTCCTCAGAAGGAATCTTAGGAGCGGCGCAGAAAGCACTTGCTCAGGCCAAAAATTAACCAGATACGTAAGCAATAAAAAACCTCTGGACTTCTTGATATTTTAGAAGTTCAGAGGTTTTTTGATGTCTTTGCATAAAATATTCTTTTGGGGTCGATAAAAAAATAACGACTATAAATGCAGAATAATGAGAAAAAAGTCTGAATATATCAAAGAATGTCAAGGATTAAGATACAAAATAGGAAATGATACCTGGAAAATACAGCCATAATTTTATTGCACACAACCATAATTTATGTTATGTTTTAGTGGGTGCGCTTGAAATCGTTATTTATGTGACAAACAACGCTGAAAGGAGAACAAACATGAGCAGTAAAATTACGATCATCGGAGCAGGAAGCGTAGGTGCGACCATCGCCTACACATTATCACAGAGGAGCATTGCCTCAGAAATTGTCCTGATTGACATCAATAAGCAGAAGGCAGAAGGCGAGGTTATGGATATTGAGCAGGGAACCAGTTTCCGTGAGCCGATCTCCATTGTGGCAGGAGATTATCCGGATGCCGTTGATTCTGATATTGTTATCATCACTTCCGGCATTGCCAGAAAGCCAGGCCAGACACGCATTGAGCTGACACAGACCAATGTCAACATTATGAAGAGTATCACCCCGGAGATCGTAAAAGTGGCTCCTAAAGCGCTTTATATTATCGTAAGTAATCCATGTGATATCATGACTTATGCATTTGCAAAACTTTCCGGACTGCCGGAAAACCAGATCCTCGGTTCCGGAACTGCACTGGACACCGCCCGTCTCCGCTGCAGACTTTCCCAGCATTATGGCGTATCTGAGAAAAATATCCACGCTTATGTATTTGGAGAGCATGGAGATACATCCTTTGTACCGTGGTCAAGAGCCTTTGTTGCAGGGGCGACTCTCGATGAGTTTGACAAGATCGTCCATGAAGACCAGAAAGATCTGCCGCCACTTGACAGAGAGGAAGTTCTGGAGTATGTTCATACTTCAGGATCAACTGTAATTGCCAAAAAAGGTGCGACATTTTATGCGGTAGCCATATCTGTATGCAGACTTTGCTCGCTTCTTCTTGCTGCATCTGATACAATAGTCAGTGTATCAACTATGCTCCACGGAGAGTACGGCATTGAGGATGTCTGTCTCAGTACCATGGCATCCATTGGACCCAATGGCGTGAAGCGCATTGTCCGCGTTCCTCTGACCGATGAGGAGACAGAGAAACTTCACGCAAGTGCCAATGCTCTGAAAGACGTGATCGCACAGATTGATCTTTAATCATGCCAGAAGCTGTAAATGCTAAAAGCACAGGTGCAGCCTCCGGCAAATCTGTAACAACGGGAGAAAGATAAAAATGGATATTATTCAGGTAATTACCAGAGAATTGAACGTTGAGAAATGGCAGGTTGAGGCAGCGGTCAAGCTGATCGACGAAGGCTGCACCATTCCTTTTATTTCCAGATACCGTAAAGAAGCAACCGGTACGCTGAATGACGAACAGCTTCGTAACCTTAATGAGAGGCTGACGTATTTAAGAAACCTCGAGGACAAAAAAGCTCAGGTTCTTGGCAGCATCGAGGAACAGGGCAAGCTGACTCCGGAACTGAAGAAACAGATCGAAGCAGCTCAGACCCTTGTAGTAGTAGAAGACCTTTATCGTCCATACCGTCCGAAACGCCGTACACGTGCCATCATCGCCAGAGAAAAAGGTCTGGGGCCGCTGGCAGATAACATTCTTCTCCAGATGACCAAGAAACCACTGGAAGAAGAGGCGAAGGCTTTTCTTTCCGAAGAAAAAGAAGTCAAAACTGTGGAAGAAGCCATCAGCGGTGCAAGGGATATTATCGCCGAGCATATTTCCGATGAGGCAGATTATCGTATCAACATCCGTAAGAGAACTATGGATAAAGGAACGATCTGTTCCGCTGCAAGAGATGAAAAAGAGCAGTCTGTATACGAGATGTATTATGACTTTGAGGAGCCTGTGAAAAAACTTGCAGGCCACCGTGTCCTTGCTCTGAACCGTGGTGAGAAAGAGAAATTTCTTACTGTAAAGATTACAGCACCGGAGGAAGAGATCATCCGTTATCTTGAGAAACAGGTGATCGTCCGTGATAATCCAAACACCACACCGGTTCTGAAGGAAGCCATTGAGGACAGCTACAAACGTCTCATCGGACCGGCTATTGAGCGTGAGATCCGAAGCGCTCTTACAGAAGATGGCGCCATCCATGTCTTTGGCAAAAATCTGGAACAGCTTCTTATGCAGCCTCCAATTGCAGGACAGGTTGTTCTTGGATGGGACCCGGCTTTCCGTACAGGATGCAAGCTGGCAGTGGTAGACCCGACTGGAAAAGTTCTGGATACCACAGTCATCTATCCGACAGCGCCGACCAATGAGACCAAGATCCGTGCAGCCAAGGAAACCCTCAAAAAACTTATCAGCAAATACCATGTAACCCTGATCTCTGTAGGAAACGGAACCGCATCCAGAGAGTCCGAGCAGATCATTGTGGAGCTTCTCAAAGAGATTCCGGAAAAAGTTCAGTACGTGATCACCAATGAGGCCGGTGCTTCCGTTTATTCCGCAAGTAAGCTTGCCACTGAAGAGTTCCCGAATTTTGATGTGGGACAGCGTAGTGCTACATCCATCGCAAGACGTGTTCAGGACCCGCTGGCAGAGCTTGTAAAGATCGACCCGAAATCCATTGGTGTCGGCCAGTATCAGCATGATATGAACCAGAAGAAACTGGGAGAAGCCCTGAATGGTGTTGTGGAAGACTGTGTAAACAAAGTCGGCGTAGACCTGAATACAGCATCTGCCTCTCTTCTGGAATATATTTCCGGAATCAGCAAAGCCATCGCAAAGAATATCGTGGCTTACCGTGAGGAAAATGGTCGTTTTCAGACAAGAAGAGAACTTCTCAAAGTTGCCAAACTTGGGCCGAAAGCCTTTGAGCAGTGTGCAGGTTTCACTCGGATCACAGGGGGCAAAAATCCTCTGGATGCAACCAGTGTCCATCCGGAGAGCTACGACGCGGCGAAGAAATTGCTTGAGAAACTTGGCTACACACCGGAAGATGTGGCAGATCGTAAACTTACCGGCATTTCCAGACAGATCCGCGACTACAAAAAACTGGCAAAAGAGCTGGAAATCGGTGAGCCAACCCTTCGTGACATCGTAAAAGAGCTGGAAAAACCGGCCAGAGATCCACGTGACGAGATGCCGAAACCGATCCTCCGTACCGATGTTCTGGACATGAAAGATTTGAAAGAAGGCATGGTTCTTAAAGGAACTGTCCGCAATGTTATTGACTTCGGTGCTTTTGTGGATATTGGAGTTCATCAGGACGGTCTGGTCCATATTTCAGAGATGAGTGAGAAATTCATCAAACATCCACTGGAAGCAGTCAGCGTGGGAGATATCGTGGATGTCCGCGTTCTTGGGGTGGATATGAAGAAGAAGCGTATCAGCCTTTCCATGAAGGGAATCAATAAATAAAAAGAAATACAACAGAATTATGCTACAATGCAGCAGTGGTTTTACCTTGCATTTACAGAACCGGAGAAATCGGTTTTACAGGGGAAAACCACTGCTGTATTACTATATTACCAGATGTGGGCCATAGAGTCCGGTTATATCGGAAATATATATCAGACAGGAGGGGATTCTATTTGGACAGTACTGTAGAAACTGTGCAGGAGGTAGGAAATCAGGTAAGTCAGTACAAGCAGATGTTTGAGAACTATCTTCCGGATATCACGAAATTCGGAATCAAGGTTGTCCTGGCGATCGTTGCTTTCTGGGTAGGAAGCACTGTAATTAAATGGATCGTAAAGTTTGTAAGGAAATCACTGACAAAATCCAGACTGGACACAGGAGTGGCACAGTTCATGTCATCCCTGGTCAAAATCGTGCTTTACATACTCCTGCTCTTTAACATATCCACAAGTTTCGGAGTAAAAGAATCATCCCTGGCGGCACTTCTTGGAACTGCCGGTGTTACCTTAGGTCTTGCCCTCCAGGGTGGGCTTTCCAACCTGGCAGGAGGAATGATGCTTCTTCTGTTCAAACCTTTTCAGGTAGGCGATTATATCATCGTCAACGGACAGAATGGAAGTGAGGGAACCGTAGCCAAGATTGAGATCTGTTACACAACGCTGTTGTCCATTGACAACAAGCATATCGTGATCCCAAATGGTACCCTTTCCAATACGATCATCACCAACGTAACAGCCAGAGACCAGCGAAGACTGGAAATTAAAGTGGGAATTTCCTACAACGCAGATATCCAGAAAGCCAAGGAAATCCTGGAAGACATCCTGACGGATGATCCGGATACCAGAGAAGACGAAGAGATGGTGGTATTCGTAGACGAGCTGGCAGAAAGCTCCGTGATCATGGGCTTCCGTGTCTGGGTAGACACAGACCGCTACTGGGATACCAGATGGAGACTGAACCAGAGGATCAAAGAAGACTTTGATTATTATGGGATTGAGATTCCTTATAATCAGCTGGATGTGCATCTGCACAAATAAATACAGAGAATTTCAAGAAAAGAAAAGCCCTTTCACATGGCAGGATGATCAATGGATGACCTGCTGTGTGAAGGGGCTTTTTCTGGTTATTTACCGGCAGGGCATGGTCCTGTGGTGGCACGTACGATCAGTTCCGGTCTCAGTGTGATCGAAACTTTTTCCTGAGACGGGGTCTGGATAGCCTCCATCAGAA
>CAVEKJ010000038.1:5466-11637 GCA_963616205.1 Prevotella sp. | reverse complement strand
CTGGATAAGAATATCAAGCATAATATTGAGATCGTAGTGGATCGTCTGATCGTGAAACCAGGAATCGAGAAGCGTCTTTCCGATTCTATTGAGACTGTGCTGGATCTGGCAGACGGTCTGCTGGTGGTAGATACCATGGACGGAAAACTTCTGAATTTCAGCCAGAGCTTTTCCTGCCCGGACTGCGGTATCAGTATTGATGAGATTGAGCCGAGGAGCTTTTCCTTTAATAATCCATTTGGTGCCTGCCCGCAGTGTCTGGGACTTGGTTATAAGATGGAGTTTGACATCGATCTGATGATCCCGGATAAGAAGCTGAGTATCAATGAGGGAGCAATCACGGTTCTTGGATGGCAGTCCTGTACCACACAGGGCAGTTTTTCCAGGGCAATCCTGGATGCTCTGGCAAGAGAATACGATTTTTCCCTGGATACTCCGTTCTGTGAATATCCGAAGAAGATCCAGGATATCCTCATCCATGGTACCGGCGGCCATTCTGTAAAGGTTTATTATAAGGGACAGCGTGGAGAGGGCGTCTATGATGTGGCATTCCCGGGACTGATCCGTAATGTGGAACAGAGATACCGGGAGACCGGATCTGAGACCATGAAGCAGGAATATGAGAGTTTTATGCGTATCACTCCGTGTACCACATGTAAAGGCCAGAGACTGAAGAAAGAATCCCTGGCAGTGACCGTAGCTGATAAGAATATCTATGAAGTGACCAATATGCCTGTGGAGAAATTGCAGGGATTTCTCAGTGACCTGAAGCTTTCAAAGCAGCAGGAACTGATCGGCAAACAGATTCTGAAGGAGATCCGTGCCAGAGTGGGATTTCTGGCAGAAGTTGGCCTGGAGTACCTTTCTCTCGGAAGAGCTACCGGAACCCTTTCCGGAGGCGAGGCGCAGAGGATACGTCTTGCCACACAGATCGGTTCCGGGCTTGTGGGAGTTGCCTATATCCTGGATGAGCCAAGTATCGGACTTCACCAGAGAGACAACGATAAGCTTCTGGGAGCTCTGATGCGTCTCCGTGACCTTGGCAACAGTCTGATCGTGGTGGAACATGATGAGGATACCATGCGTGCAGCAGACTGCGTGATAGATATTGGTCCCGGAGCGGGAGAACATGGTGGACAGCTGGTGGCTATGGGTACCGCAGAGAATCTGATGAAGAATGAAAATTCCGTGACAGGCGCTTACTTAAGTGGAAGGCTGAAGATCCCGGTACCGGAAGTTCGTAAGGAACCAACAGGATTTCTCCATATAAAAGGTGCGGCAGAGAACAATCTGAAACATATCAATGTGGATATCCCTTTGGGTGTGATGACTTGTATCACCGGTGTTTCCGGTTCCGGTAAGAGTTCTCTGATCAATGAGATCCTTTATAAGAGACTGGCCAGAGACCTGAACCGTGCCAGGGTGATCCCGGGGAAACACGATGATATCCTGGGAATCGATCAGCTGGATAAGGTGATCGATATTGACCAGTCCCCGATTGGAAGAACACCACGTTCCAACCCTGCTACGTATACCGGTGTGTTTGACCAGATCCGAGATCTTTTTGCAGCGACGGCAGATGCCAAGGCAAAGGGATATAAGAAAGGGCGTTTCAGCTTTAATGTCAAGGGTGGACGCTGTGAGGCCTGCAGCGGTGACGGAATCATCAAGATCGAGATGCATTTCCTGCCAGATGTATATGTGCCATGTGAGGTCTGCAAGGGGAAACGATACAACCGTGAGACCCTGGAAGTAAAATATAAGGGCAAGAGCATTTATGATGTACTGAATATGACAGTGGAAGAAGCACTGACATTCTTTGAAAATGTACCGTCGATCCGGAGAAAGATCGAGACTCTGTATGATGTGGGACTTTCCTATATCCGTCTGGGACAGCCATCCACCACTCTTTCCGGAGGTGAGGCACAGCGTATCAAACTTGCCACTGAACTCAGTAAGCGCAGTACCGGAAAGACGATCTATATCCTGGATGAGCCTACCACGGGACTGCATTTTGCAGATGTGCACAAGTTGATCGAGATCCTGCGTCGTCTGTCTGAAGGCGGAAATACCGTTGTGGTCATTGAACATAATCTGGATGTGATCAAGACTGCGGACTATATCATTGATATCGGCCCGGAGGGTGGTGACAGGGGAGGAACTGTGATCACCAAAGGTACTCCGGAGGAAGTGGCAGCGAACCCGGTTTCCTATACCGGTAAATATGTGAAAAAATACCTGGAGCAGAAATAACCGGCAAAAGTTCTTTTCAATTTCCGCGGTTTTGTATATAATGAAGTGCGGGAATGTTCCGGTACAGGTCAGAATACAGTGCCGGATGAAGAGACAGTCTGTCGGGAAATTACCAGATCCGGATATTCATGTTACGGATTCTGTATGGAACAACCAGGATAGCAGAATTTCAGGAACAGACTGAAACAGAACAAGTCAGAAATGCAGAAATGCGTCAGCACACAGGAAGCAGAAGACGCAGGCAGGAGGAGTTATGCCGGCAAAGGATATAGGAATCGATCTGGGAACCAGAAACAGTCTGGTGTTTTCCACAGGAAAGGGGATTGTTTTAAGAGAACCCTCTGTGGTAGTTTATGATAAAGATACAGAGAAGATCAGGGCGATCGGCGAGGAAGCCAGACAGATGGCCAGCCATCTGACTTCCAACATGGAAGTGATCTGGCCCATCCGGAGAGGTGTGATCGTAGATTATCATGTAATGGAGAAGATGCTGAAATATTTTATTTCACAGGCTATGGGACGGAGAGCTTTCCGAAAGCCCAGAGTCAGCATCAGTGTTCCCAGTGGGATCACAGAGATCGAGCGTAAGGCTGTAGAGGAAGCTGCCTATCAGTCGGGCGCCAGAGAGGTCTTTCTTGTGGACGAGCCCATTGCAGCAGCTATTGGTGCAGGTGTGGATATCACTAAGCCATTTGGCAATCTGATCGTGGATATCGGTGCGGGAACCACCGATGTGGCGGTCATATCGGTGGGGGGAGTGGTCGTTTCCGCATCTGTGAAGGTAGCGGGAGATAATTTCAATCACGCGATCATGAATTATGTACGTGAGAAACACAGCCTCTTTATCGGGGAGGATGCTGCCGAGGATATTAAGATCAAGATCGGAACAGCCAGTGAAGAAGCGGATCTTCGTACGATGGAGGTCAAGGGCAGAAATATCATTACCGGACTTCCGAAAGTGGCAACACTGACTTCCGAAGAGATTCGGACAGCTTTAAGGGAAACAACCGGCCAGATCGTGGAGACCGTACACGGCGTTCTTGAAAAAACACCACCGGAACTGGCTGCGGATATCATGGACAGAGGAATCGTCCTTACAGGCGGAGGTGCCATGCTGCATGGAATGGATGCGCTGATCGAGCAGAAGACAGGAGTGAGTACACTGACTGTACAGGATGCCATGCTTGTAGTAGCCGCCGGAACCGGAAAATATGCGGAAATCATGTCAAGGATGTAAACCGTTATGAGTTATCCGGACGGTATTTTGCCAGAGAGCAGACTGCCACAGGGAAGACTTATACAGATAAGGCGCTGCAGCTGCAGTGCCTTTTGCTGTTATCAGAGGTTTGCAGATGGAGAAGAAAATGAGTGAGACAGTTACAGGATATATAGATCATGTGATCTTCCGGAATGAAGACAATGGATACACAGTTATGGTACTGAAGGGAATAGAGGAAGAGCAGGAACTGACCTGTGTGGGGACTTTCCCTGCAATTACCCAGGGCGCCTCGATCGAAGCTTCCGGAAATTATACGACACATCCGGTGTATGGGAAACAGTTCCAGATATCCTCTTACGTGGAAAAAATGCCGGAGGATGCACTGGCGATGGAACGTTATCTGGGTTCCGGTGCCATCAAAGGAATCGGTGCGGCGCTGGCAGCCAGGATCGTACGCCGTTTCGGAGATGATACCATGCGTATTGTGGAGGAAGAACCGGAGCGACTGGCTGAGATCAAAGGGATCAGTGAAAAAAAGGCAATGGAGATCGCGGAACAGATGACGGAAAAAGCAGACATGCGCCGTGCGATGATCTTCCTCCAGAAATACGGGATCTCTCTGAATCTGGGCGCAAAGATCTATCAGAAATATGGGCAGTCTGTATATGGGGTCCTTCAGGAGAATCCCTATCGTCTGGCTGAGGATATCAGCGGTGTGGGTTTCAGGATCGCAGATGAGATCGCTTCCAGGATCGGAATCCATACAGATTCAGATTACAGGATAAGAAGCGGGATGTTGTATACTCTCCTACAGGCTTCCGGAGAAGGACATACCTATCTTCCAAAAGAGGAACTTTTTTCCAGGGCATCCAGGCTTCTGGGCGTGGATCCCTCCTATATGGAAAAGCATCTCATGGATATGGTAGTGGACCGGAAACTGATCCTGAAAGAAACGGAAGAAGGTGCGGTAGTCTATCCTACCCGTTATTACTATCTGGAACTGAACTCAGCCAGAATGCTATGTGAACTGAATATCCTCTGTCCGGAGGATGAAGCGATGATGGCAAAGCGGATCGACAGGATTGAGAAGGAAACGGGAACCCAGCTGGATGAAATGCAGAAACATGCAGTGGCGGCAGCTGCCAGTCATGGCCTGTTTATCCTGACAGGAGGTCCCGGAACCGGAAAGACTACAACGATCAATGCCATTATCCGTTACTTTGAAGAAGAAGGTACAGAGCTCCGGCTTGCGGCACCTACCGGCCGTGCTGCCAAGAGAATGACAGAAGCTACCGGTTACGAGGCACAGACGATCCATCGCCTCCTGGAACTGAACGGAATGCCGGAGGGAGAACAGGAAGGCCGGGCGGTCCATTTTGACCGGAATTCGGAGAATCCTCTGGAAGCAGACGTGATCATCATCGATGAGATGTCCATGGTAGATATCGCACTGATGCATTCACTTCTTCTGGCGGTAACGGCAGGAACCAGGCTGATACTGGTGGGAGATGAGAACCAGCTGCCAAGTGTAGGCCCCGGAAATGTGCTGAGGGACATTATCCGCAGCGGCTGTTTTCCGGTAGTAGAGCTGAAGAAGATCTTCCGGCAGGCATCCGAAAGCGATATTGTGGTAAATGCCCATAAGATCAACCGCGGTGAACAGGTGACTATCAATAATAAGAGCCGGGATTTCTTTTTTCTGAAAAGGTATGATGCGGATATCATCATCCGCGTGGTGATCGCACTGATCCAGGAGAAGCTTCCGCGTTATGTAGATGCGAAACCTTATGAGATCCAGGTTCTGACCCCCATGCGCAAAGGCCTTCTGGGAGTGGAACGTCTGAATCAGATCCTTCAGAGATATCTGAATCCGCCTGATGAGAAGAAAAAAGAAAAAGAGATCGGGCAGAGGCTTTTCCGCGAAGGAGATAAGGTGATGCAGGTAAAGAACAATTATCAGCTGGAGTGGGAGATCCTTGGAAGATACAAGATCCCTGTGGACAAAGGTGTTGGGGTATTTAACGGAGATACCGGCATTATGACAGAAATCAATGAATTTGCGGAAACTGCAACTGTGGAATTTGAGGATGGCAGACAGGCGGAATATTCTTTCAAACAGCTGGAAGAACTGGAGCTTGCCTACGCTGTGACCATACATAAATCCCAGGGTTCGGAATACCCGGCGGTGATCCTTCCGCTTCTTTCCGGTCCAAGGATGCTGATGAACCGGAATCTTCTGTATACCGCAGTGACCAGAGCCAGAAAATGTGTCACAGTAGTAGGCAGTGAGAATACTTTTGCAGAGATGATCCGCAACGAGAAACAACAGCAGAGATACAGTTCTCTGGACAGAAGGATCCGGGAGCTGAATGAAGATGATCCGGCACAGATATAAATGAATCGTTTACCGGATCAGGAACATAAGGAGAGTGCCATCGGGGAGAAAGGACTTCCTTGAAAAAAACAGCAGATTTTTTACTGGATATGCTTTATCCGAAAAAATGTCCTCTGTGTCATCAGATACTGCAGGAAAAACAGCAGCTGATCTGCCCACAGTGTTCCAAAAAGATCAGACCCATATCTGGGCCGCGGTGCATGAAATGTGGCAGACCGGTGAAAGTGGAAGAAGAATACTGCGAAGACTGCAAAAAAGGTGTACATCATTTTACAGAAGGCAGAAGTATTTTTCTGTATGGAGA
>CAVEKJ010000038.1:0-5456 GCA_963616205.1 Prevotella sp. | reverse complement strand
AAGCCGGAGCTGCTTGTACCAGTTCCCCTGCATTCCCGAAAGAAAAGAATGCGGGGATTCAACCAGGCGGCATATCTGTCAGAACAGCTCAGCCGCTTTACGGGGATCCCGTGGGATGACCAGCTTGTACAGAAGATACGCAGCACAAGATCTCAGAAAAAACTCAATGCCACTCAGAGACGGCAGAATCTGAAAGATGCCTATCTGGTAAAAAGAAAACTCCCGGGTTTTTCCGTGCTTGTGGTGGATGATGTCTACACGACGGGGAGCACGATGGATGCCATGGCAATGTGCCTTCTGGAGGCTGGTGCAAGGGACGTTTATTTCCTTACGGTATGCGCAGGAATGGCGTGAAACAGCCGAAAAAACACTTTTCATAGGTAGGGAACTATGCTACAATAAATTTGATTGCAGTTAAATGGTATAACTGTATGAAAAGCGTAATGCGGATTATATATCGGGATTTTTTTCCGATAAAGAAAGCTTATGAGGAGTTATTTTTATGGTAAATGAAGAAAAGGTGAAGGTCATGAACCGGCTGGCCATGTATGAACATGGAGAAGGCAGGAAATATCTTCCGGTGAGCAGATATTATCGAAGTGATTACATTGGTCTTGCGCTGATCAGAAATTTTTTTCTGGTAACGATCGGCTATATACTGGGACTTGCCGGACTTGCCGCATATTTCAGTGAATATCTTATGGATAACGTGAATAAGATTAATCTGGTCGCAGTTGGGATCTATATCATTGTCGGTTACCTGATCGTACTTGTCGTGTATTCGATACTGACCTACATCCAGTATTCTGTGAAATATTTCCGGGCCAAAAAAAGTGTTAAGGAATATTATCAGGATCTTACCAGACTGGAAAAAATCTACGGGCGGGAAGAAAAAAGAACCCCTGTTCGGAGAAAAGTGGGAGGACACAGGAAATGACAGCTTTACTTGAGATCAAACAGAATATCAAAAGATTTTACGGAGAATATGAAGTATATATACTGCCAGTTCTGAAATTTGTCCTGGCATTTGTCTATTTTCTCTGGATCAACAGCAATATGGGATACATGAAACAGCTGGATAATATTTTTGTGATCCTGATTCTGGCGCTTGTGTGCTCGATCCTTCCGGCTTCTGTGATGATGTTCATCGGATTTGCGCTGATGATCGGTCACTGTTATGCGATCGGGATCGAAACTGCAGGCTTTATGCTGGTTCTTATTTTGTTTATGATGATCCTGTTTCTCAGATTCAGCGGATCGCAGAATCTGGTGATGATCCTGACACCGCTTTCCTTTGGGTTCAGTATTCCGGCTCTTCTTCCGATCGGAGCAGGGCTGCTCGGAAGCGCTGTATCAGCTCTTCCGGCCGGATGTGGAGTTGTGATCTATTATTTTATCCGTTTTGTACATGCACAGTCTGCGGCACTCAGTGATCCGGCAACCGAGATCGCGGAGAAGCTGAAGCTGATTTCTGACGGACTTGTTCAGAACTGGGCAATGTGGATCACTGTGATTGCATTTGTGGCAGTTGTGCTGCTTGTAAACCTTTTAAGAACAAGGGCATTTGACTATGCGTGGAGGATCGCTATCATTGCCGGTGGTGTAATGTATATCCTGGCGATTCTTGCGGGAGATTTCTATCTGGATATCACGGTATCCATGGTGCCGATGATTTTGTCCACCGTGGTTTCCGTGCTGGTGGGATTTGTCCTGGAATTTTTTGTTTTCGGCGGAGATTACAGCAGAACGGAACGTCTGGAATATGAGGATGATGAATATTACTACTACGTAAAAGCGGTCCCGAAAGCATCTGTTGCCACTCCTGAAAGAAGTATCAAGAAGATCAATGCGGAACCTGTGAAAGAAGAAAAAAAAGAAGATCATGTGGTATCTTTCAGAGATGAGGTTTTTCCTGAGAAAAAAGACCTGCATACAGTACAGATGCCGGAATCGGTTTCCGAAAATACAGTAAGTGAGAAACCACAGGAATTTGACAAGATCGATTTTGAAAAACAGCTGGAGGAATCCCTGAAGGATCTTTAAAGAAGCCCGTTTGGAACGGATCAGGAAGAAAGGAGGAGAATTATGCAGAATGTGCTGACGGTTGTGGCCGGATATCTGGGAAAGATTTCCCTTCCGGGAATTGGCGTGATAGACATCATTGAAATCGGACTGATTTCCTTTTTTGTATATCAGTTCATGGCGTGGATCAAATTTACACGTGCATATACACTTCTGAAGGGCATTCTGATAGTTCTCGGATTTATCCTGATCGCATACATCTTCAAGATGAACACGATCCTGTGGATCTTCCGGAATCTGGCCAATGTGCTTGTGATCGGTGTGATCGTAATCTTCCAGCCGGAGCTTCGAAAGGCACTGGAACAGCTGGGACAGAAGAAATTCGTTTCCAATATCGCACTGTTCGATACAGCCAGGGAAGTGCAGGAACGTTTTAATGACAAAACCATTAATGAGCTGGTAAAAGCCTGCTTTGATATGGGAGAAGTCAAGACAGGGGCACTGATCGTCATTGAGGAAGAAATCCGCCTGGATGAGTATGTGAGGACAGGAATCAATATTGATGGTATCCTCACCAGTCAGCTTCTGATCAATATTTTTGAGCATAATACACCTCTCCATGACGGAGCGGTGATCGTACGTGGTAATCGAGTGGTTGCGGCAACCTGTTATCTGCCTCTTTCAGATAATATGGAACTGAGCAAGCAGCTGGGAACAAGACACAGAGCTGGTGTGGGGATCAGCGAAGCAACCGATTCTCTTACCATCATTGTTTCAGAAGAGACCGGTCAGGTTTCCGTTGCCAGAGGCGGTGAGCTTTCCAGAGGACTTAACAGCAAACAGCTCCGGGAAGTGCTTGTTTCTGCTCAGAATAAGAAGGTTGTTGACAACAGCAAACTGAGAAATCTGCTGAAAGGGAGAGTGAAACATGAAGAAAAATCTGACTAAGAACATCCCTTTGAAGATCATGTCAGTTATTGTGGGAATCCTGGTATGGCTGATCGTGGTAAATGTTGATAACCCTATCGTTACGAAAGGTTTTGTGATTTCAGACGTGCAGATTATCAACGAGGCTTATGTGGATCAGCTGGGTGAGATGGTCATGCAGGATGACAGTGAAAATTCAGTACGTGTTTATATTACAGGTGAGCGGAAGACAGTCAACCGTCTCACCTCAAGTGATATTAAGGCAGTTGCGGATCTGCAACAGGCCCAGTCTACGGACACGGATCCGGTGATGATTCCTATCGCGGCGACCTGTGCGGGGATTCTTCCGGAGAACATCCAGGTATCACCACAGAATTTAAGTGTCCATCTGGAAAAGAAAGTCACGAAAGAATTCGCGATCAATGTAAGCAGTGGAGACAGTAAACCTGCACAGGGTCTTGAAGTGGCTTCCCTTACTGCCAACCCTGAAAAAGTTCGTATTACAGGACCTGAATCCCTGGTTGGTAAAATAGACAGTGTGAGTGTGGACGTAAGTTCAAAACTGGAAGGAATCGACCAGGATACGACGATCACGGATGCGGAACTGACGATCACGGATAAGAATCAGGATACCCTTTCTTCCAATTCCATGAGTTATCTGAAGTTCGACAACAACGGAAAAGTAAATGTCACAGCGAAACTCTGGAAGGTACGCTCCGATATACGGATCAGCGCGGGATATACTGGAGAACCTGCAGAAGGTTATGTTGTGGACAGTGTTACAACAGTACCCGAGACCTTCAGCGTAGCCGGAAGCGAAGAAGCATTGAATAATCTGAAACTTCAGGGAAATACCATTTATCTTGACAATGAGAATGTGGATATTTCAGGGAAGAGCAATGATGTGGAAAAGAAAGTAAACCTGTCAGAACTTCTCCCAGATGGCCTGAAGCTGACATCCGGATCCAGTACGGATCTCTGGATCACTGTCAATATCCTCCCGGAGGGCAGTAAGATATACAATTTCCCAACGGAGGATATTAAAGTAAAAGGACTGCCGGATGATCTTCAGCTGGCATTTGAAGTTGCAGATATCGAACTGAAAGTACAGGCGGAAGACGGAGATCTTTCTGAATTTGATCTGAAGTCCGTGGGAGCCGTGCTTTCCATGGATGACTGGGAGGAAGGCAGTTATGAAGTACCGATCAAGATCAGCCTTCCAAAAGGTTATAAACTGCTGGAAGATGTAACCGCTGAGATCAAAATTTCCAAAGTTTCCAATGTGGATAGCGGAAACAGCCAGTAAAAGACAGTATTGTGAACAGAAATTAAAGGATAAGCAATATACAAGGAGACAACAAGCAATGTTAAGTTATAAGGTAACGGTCAGGAACCCGTCAGGGCTTCATCTCCGCCCCGCAGGGCTTTTATGCGGCGAGGCAATAAAATATAAATCTTCCATAACATTTCAGTATGACGGAGGTACAGCAAATGCCAAAAGTGTTCTGAGTGTTCTGGGTGCCTGCGTAAAAAGCGGGGATGAAATCACTCTGGTCTGCGAGGGTGAGGATGAACAGGCAGCTATAGATGCGCTTGTGGCTCTTATCGAAGGTGGACTGGGCGAATGATACGTAACAGATACAATAATTATTTACAGCAGCATGATTAGGAGGGATTATTGTGAAGAGAAGAGTTGTGGCAATTCTGCTCAGTCTGACATTATGCATGGGCGGCACTCTGGAAGCCGGAGCTGCGGCTTTGGGAAACACAGATGTGCAGGCGGCAGCGGAGACGGGCAGCGATGTGTCTGAGGATGTTTTCAGTGATGAAGAAGGAACTGATGAACAGCAACCGCAGACAGACAGTACAGCCGGTTCAGAAGAAACACCGGCAGAGTCAGAAGATCCGGCGGAGACACCGGATGTTATAGAGACACCGGACAACACAGAGGAGCCAGATTCAGCAGAAACACCAGATCCAACGGAGACACCGAATATTACAGAAACACCGGATCCGACAGAGGCACCGGATGCAGCGGCTGAAGACAGTACAGATCCGACAGAAGATTTCAGTGCAGGTGATGTGGATGAACTGAATGCACCGTCAGCAGATACAGCAGTACAGAACGGTGTGGAGAACAATGAAGCAGCAGAAGCTTCTGCTACCGGGGCATCTGTAGTAAATGGTGTGGTTGTTGCCAGCACAAGCGACTGGGTCTCCACAAATGGTTTTTACAGACTTCGTAAGAAGAAAGTTGCAGCTGCTACAGTTCCAGAAGGAAAAACTTCTGAGAATCCGGCAAAAAGCAGCGAAGAAGCAGACAGCACAGAAGTACAGGAAGTTACGGATGCAGCTGACACAGAAACACAGACTCAGGAAGAGATACAGACTGAAGAAATTCAGGTTGAGTCAGCAGAAGAAACTGACGCTGAAACAGCAGCGCAGGCCGAAGAGCTCCAGGATGAATCCACAGAAGCAGAGCAGGAAACAGCAGCTGAGAATGGTAC
>CAVEKJ010000037.1:11148-11659 GCA_963616205.1 Prevotella sp. | reverse complement strand
CTTATTTACTCTCAGATCCGGATTTTCTTTACTGTACTCCAGCTGCTGTAAAGAACCTTTTTTCCGACTTTTTTGTATGAACGGATGCGGACATAATAGGTCTTTTTGCTTTTCAGTCCTGATACCTTATATCTGACCGTGGACTGTTTTCCCACTGTGGCCGTTTTTCTTTCCTTTGTAAATCTGCTGTCTGCTGCATACTGGATCTGATAACCGGTTGCCTGTACATTTTTCTTCCAGCTTGCTGTGAAGGATCTGTTTGCTGCCTTCAATCCTGTCAATAAAGTTCTTGGCGGCAGGATCTGGAAATACAGGATCTTGTTGATGCGGCTGTATTTTCCGGTTCCTCTGACCTGCACAGTCCCAATTCCGGAGTTTTTATTATTTTTGTAATACAGCTTATAGGCACCTGCACTGAGCTTCTTTCCATTTACCGTTACAGTTACCGATGGCCGGATCGCTTTTCCTGTATATGTATAAGAGGTTCTGCTTAACTTGACACTGCTTACAA
>CAVEKJ010000037.1:7703-11138 GCA_963616205.1 Prevotella sp. | reverse complement strand
CCTTCATAATAGCCGGTTCCATAAATGGTTACTGTTGCCACACCTGGTTCCTGATTATTATCATAATACATATAATAATCTTCACCGGCCTTCAATCCGGGGATCACGACATCCGGCGTGATCTCTTTTCCTGTATACGTCTGATCTGCTATTGGATCTGCTGCAGGCAGTTTTCCGTAAATAGTAAAATATAATGTTTCCGATCCTTTATAATTGCCGATTCCTGTGATCTCTGCACGGGCCTCTCCTGGTTTTTCGTTATTGACATAGGTGACTGTATAATCTTTTCCCTGTACCAGTCCGTCAACTACTACTTTCGGTTCCACTTTCTTTCCATTGAAAGTAGTTTCCAGGTAGGTCTCATTATTTTTCGCAAAATAGCACACATACAGTCCGTCTTCATTTGGAGCGATCGAAAAGGTTCTCTCTACCGTTCCACAGAAAGTATCTTTTCCCGTGATCTTTACAACAGCGGTTCCTGCATTGAGGTTGTTCTCATAAGTCACTTCATAATCGGAATCCTGCTCAAGTTTTGGTGCGGATTCGCTGAGTTTTATTTTAGGCTCATGGATCTTTCCGTCATATTCATATTCTGAAGTGATCTGTTCAAACCATTCATTCTGAAGCGGTATCCGGTTGTCCTCTGACAGTTCCACAAATGTACAGCCATGTTCCTCTGCATATTTCTGGACCGTAGAATCTTTTTTTCCTGCGATCAGTGCAGAATCTCGGAATGTATCATCTGCCCAGACAGCATCTGTACTTAATACTCTTATCCTGCATTTTGAAGACAGACGGAATCCATTTTGTCCGACCTTTTTTACAGATGCAGGAATGATAATATCACGGATCTTCGAACTGCTCTGGAATGCATATTCGCCCACTTCTTCCAGTCCTTCATTCAGGATAACCTGCGTAAGTGATGAGCAGTTTCCAAACGCTCCTTCTCCAAGACTTGTTACACTTCCCGGAATTGTTACAGAAGAAACATTTATACAGTAATAAAAAGCATAGTCTTCCACACGGGTCGTTCCCTCCGGGATCTGATAATCCCCGGAGCGTCCTGACGGGAACACGATCAGTTTTGTGCCATCCTTGCTGAATACGACTCCGTCTTTCTCAGAAAAATAAGGATTTTCCGGGTCTACTTTAATTTCTGTCAGACTGGAATCCCACATTCCTTCCACAAATGCAGCCAGTCCTATGGTTGAAACATTTCTGGGAATCGTAACAGATTTCAGCTTCTCACAGTTGTAAAAAGCGTTCTTTTCAATGGTTGTAAGAGAATCCGGCAGAGTAACGGACTCTATATCGGCAGCCTGGGTACAATGCTGGAATGTGCTGTTTCCAAGAACGGTTACTTTTCTTCCGTCAATGGTATCCGGAACTACAATATTTGTATCGGTTCCTTCATACTGGTACAGTCGAAGCGTTCCGTCACTCAGGATCTCATAGGAATAGTCATAGTCCATTTTGGACAGATCATAATATCTTGGCGCATTTCCTGTATATCCGCAGTCAACCAGATATCTTTCTCCATCAATGATGACCACGGAGTTCATGTGCCCGCTTCCTGCTCCCGGATCATTTGCCGCATACCTCGCATACACAGTTAAGCCCAGCTTTTCGCACATGTAATTCACTGCACTGGTATTTGCCCAGCAGTCTCCGCCGCCATCAATCATCAGACCAGTATAGCCGGAATGATACTGACTGTAATTAAAATTATTGGCAAGCCATTTGGCGATCGTCTCAACCTTTTTATAATCGGACATGTCTGCAGTAATGTTCTCTTTAAGAAATGTGTCCATCTTTTGTTCCGCGTAATACTCTGCATAATCTTTCAGTATGACTTTATAGTAAACGGTACTGTCTCCATCCTGAACAGAGATCAGATTTTCACCAAACATGTATTCCCACTGACTCTTTTCATTTCCGTTTTTGTCAACATAGGTTACATACTGCATCTGCGGAGTAACAAGACCGGTCTCGCTGACTTTTACGGTAGAACCGGAAACCATGGTGTATACCGGATTTTTACCGGATGTTTTGATCTGATAAGATGTCGGCATAGTATCCGGCATGGAGATCACTCTGCTGTAGGTGTCATTCATTGCATACAGATATACCTCTGTACTCTCCACATCGGTTTCTGTTTCTGAAGCATCTGCTGCCGGAACATCATCTGTAAAGATTTCTTCCTGCTGTTCCTGGCTTTCTCCATCACCAAAAATTTCTCCTGGCTCCTCTGATCCTTCTGTATTTTCTACTTCTTCGTCTTTTCTGATGATCTCAGAAGGTTCCTCCAAAGTTAAATCTTCATCGGAATCCTGCTGTATTTCTTCGATCTCAGGAACTTCCGCTTCATCTGTATCCGCCTGTACATCTGTAAAGTCTTCTGCAGCCACAGGCCCGCATGGAACAACAGCCATACACAATGACAGACCAAGGGCCATCAGTTTTTTTGGAAATTTCATCTCACGCTCTTCCCCTTCCTTTTTATGTCCATTTTTTATGTATAAACTCTGCTTTTATTATAGCGCAGACCTGTCTTTTCGCAAGATACGATAATGTCTCAGATTCTGCCAAAAAACCGCTGTGATCTTTGTTTCTGATCACAGCGGTTTCTGTTGTCCTGCATTATTTCTGTTGTATTTTTGTGAATGTTTTTTGCCTTACAGGATATCGATATGCTCTCCTGCAAGCGCTTTGTTCATGCTTCGTACTGCACAGAATTTACCGCACATGGAGCAGGTATCCTCGTGTTCCGGCTTGCGGTCGTTCCAGATACGTTTTGCTGTTTCCGGGTCCATAGCACATTCCCACTGTGCTTCCCAGTCAAGTTTTCTTCTGGCATCTGCCATCTTGTCATCGATCTCACGGGCTCCACGGACGCCTTTTGCAATGTCTGCGGCATGGGCTGCGATCTTGGAAGCCATGATTCCCTGTTTTACATCCTCAAGGTTCGGAAGAGCAAGATGTTCTGCCGGTGTTACATAGCAGAGGAAAGCAGCTCCGGACATAGCAGCTACGGCGCCGCCGATCGCAGATGTGATGTGATCATATCCAGGTGCAACATCGGTTACGATCGGTCCTAATACATAGAACGGTGCGCCCTGGCAGATGGACTGCTGCACTTTCATATTTGCCTCAACCTGATCAAGCGGAACATGTCCCGGTCCCTCGACCATAACCTGAACGTCTTTTTCCCATGCACGTTTGGTCAGCTCACCAAGACGTACAAGTTCCTCGATCTGACATACATCGGTAGCGTCTGCCAGACATCCCGGACGGCAGGCATCACCAAGGGAGATTGTCACATCGTACTCGCGGCAGATATCAAGGATCTCGTCATAATATTCATAGAACGGGTTCTCCTCGCCGGTCATGCACATCCATGCAAATACAAGGGAACCACCTCTGGAAACAATGTTC
>CAVEKJ010000037.1:0-7693 GCA_963616205.1 Prevotella sp. | reverse complement strand
TGGTTACGGATCTGATCGATGGTCTTTCTGGTGATTCCACAGTGAAGAGTTACGAAATCTACGCCATCCTGTGCGTGAAGTCTTACAACATCGATGAAATCCTTGGCTGTCAGTGTGTCAAGGTCTCTCTGATAATGGATAACAGAGTCATAAACCGGAACAGTACCGATCATTGCCGGACACTCGCTTGTCAGCTTGCGGCGGAATGGAATGGTATTTCCGTGGGAAGAAAGATCCATGATGGCATGTGCTCCCATGTTGACAGCTTCCATAACTTTCTTCATCTCTACATCGTAATCCTTGCAGTCTCTGGATACACCGAGGTTTACGTTGATCTTGGTGCGGAGCATGGAACCTACACCTTCCGGATCGATGCATTTATGGTTTTTGTTTGCACAGATAACGACTTTACCAGATGCTACCAGCGGAAGAAGTTCCTCTGTTGTCATGCGCTCCTTCTTTGCAACAATTTCAAGTTCAGGTGTGATGATGCCTTTACGGGCAGCTTCCATCTGTGTGCTGTAATTTCTCATGTAAAAAAATCTCCTTTCATTTCATATCCGGATCTGGAAAATCTGTCACTATTTGTCAAAATTCTATCTGATATACGGTTTCCGGAATCAGCAGTCAGGGAATCTTTCGATAAATTCTTAATTTTTTATGCTATTGGAATATTACAGCGTAATTTCCTATAGCATAAAAAACGGCTGCTGCAACGCACACGCATCACAACAGCCGGCTCTTAATCTTTCGTACTTAAATGAAAATCCTGCGTACTCCAAAATATCTTCTGTAGTCTCTGATCTTCTGTATCTTTAAGAATCCTTCGTGCATATGTCCCTACGTTGGCATTATCCAAATCAGGTTATGGGTCAAGACATTCACAGTCTACTCTCAGCTCGCTTTCACGGGCTCCCCTGTTTTCATATGTTGGGGACGTTTGTTCGTCCATGTGGTTATTATAGTATACAGTCAAAAATTTGTAAACCACAATTCCTCATTTTGTGACTTTTTCTTTCGACAAAATGTGTCATTTTATCTCTGAAACTCCCCTGAATTTCTCTTTATAAACATTCATCCGCCGTTTTGCTGCTCCCCTCAGGCGATGCAGAATTCTCTGCTCCTGCACGGCGGATCCCCGCAAAAATGGAACCTGCGATGTTATGCCATACGCTGAAGATCGCACCCGGAAGTGTGGCCAGTGGGTTGGCGGCGAAATTAGCCGCTGCCAGTGAAACTGCAAGGCCGCTGTTCTGCATGCCTACTTCGATGGCTATGGCGGTCGTCCTTGCATAATCTACGTGGAAGATTTTTGCCGCAAGGAGTCCCAGCATCATACCGCAGAAATTGTGGATCGCCACAACTCCCAGTACCAGAACTCCGCAGCTTACGATCTTTTCCGCATTCACTGCCACGATCCCTCCAATGATCATGACAATGGCCACGACTGATACCAGCGGCATAATATCGGATACCTTATCTACATGTTCTCCCGCAAGACTTCGAAGAAAGACTCCCAGAAGCACCGGGATCAGAATTACTTTTACCACAGAAAGTACCATAGCCCAGAAGGATACCTGCACCCAGGCACCTGCCAGCATGTACACAAGAAATGGTGTCATCAGTGGCGCTGCCAATGTGGAAACAATGGTCATTCCCACAGAAAGTGCCACATCTCCTCCTGCAATATAGGTAATTACATTGCTGGCCGTTCCGCCCGGACAGCAGCCCACAAGGATCACTCCCAAGGCAAGATCTGCCGGAAGGTTCATCACTTTACACAGCAGCCAGGCGATCACCGGCATTATGGTGTACTGTGCCACTGCTCCGATCACCACTTCCTTTGGCCTGGAAAAGATCGCCCGGAAATCCTCCATCTTTATGGTGAGTCCCATGCCAAACATGATCACACCCAGAAATACAGACGTATAGTTTGTCATCCAGGAAAAAACATCCCGCCAGAAAAATGCCAGGCAGGAAAAGGCAATGATAATGATTCCGATATATCTGGATGCGAAGCTGCTGATGGTTCCGATTTTCTTTAAGATTTTTTCCATATGTTATACCTCGTAGCTGAAGTTGTCGATCAGTCTTGTTTTTCCGATATAAACAGCCATTGCTACGAGAACGTTACGGTCAGCTTTCTCAACCGGCTGCATGGTAAGTGCGTCTACCATGGAAACGTAATCAATTTTTGCCAGAGGCTCTGCTTCGATCACAGCACGCATTTTTCCAAGGAGCTCTTCTGCGGTGATTCCCTCATGAATGGTTTCCTGTCCAAGTTTTACTGCTTTTGACAGGCAGAGTGCTGCTTTTCTTTCTTCCTGGCTTAAATATGTATTTCTGGAGGATTTTGCAAGTCCGTCCTCCTCACGGACGATAGGGCAGCCTACGATCTCAATGTCGAAATTCAGATCCTGTACCATCTTGCGGATGATTGCCAGCTGCTGTGCGTCTTTTTGTCCAAAATATGCTCTGTCCGGTGCCACAATGTGGAACAGTTTGGACACAACAGTGCATACGCCTTTGAAATGGATCGGACGTGTTTTTCCGCAAAGTGTCTCTGACAGGGTGTCTATGCTTACAAAAGCGTGGGGATCGTGATACATCTCAGAAGGTTCCGGGCAGAAGATCAGGTCTGCTCCAAGGCTTTCGCAGAGTTTGCTGTCACGCTCAAAGTCTCTTGGATAAGCTTCCAGGTCTTCGTTCGGGCCGAACTGTGTGGGGTTGACAAAGTCTGATACTACGACGATGTCGTTCTGCTCTCTGCACTTTTTGATCAGGCTTGCATGTCCTTCATGGAGAAATCCCATGGTTGGCACCAGGCCTACAGTTTTTCCTTCTTTTTTCCACGCTTTGATCTGTTTTCTTGTCTCTTCTACTGTTTTTGTTACCTGCATTTGTTATCTCCTCTTTCCCGGTTCCTGGACCGGTTTTCTTTATAGATTTTGAGATAGCCTCTTTTCTGAATTCACCTTCGTCTTATTTCTGTATGTACTTTAATTTTCTCTGTTACAAAATTTTGTCAGGCCATGTCTTTCAGCAGTCCGTGTTTTTCATAATTGGTCACTCTGCTGATCTTGTTCTCTTCATCTACAAATACTACTGCAGGCTTGTGTGTACGGGCTTCTTCCTGCTCGTACCCTGCGTAAGCCATGATGATGATCTTGTCACCAGTGCTTACGCATCTTGCCGCTGCTCCGTTCAGGCAGATCATACCGCTGCCGCGTTCTCCGCAGATGGTGTATGTCTCGAAACGACTGCCGTTGTTCACATCTACGATCTGAACTTTTTCATATTCCAGTATTCCGGCAGCTTCCAGCAATTCCTCATCCACAGTAATGCTTCCCACATAATCCAGTTCCGCCTGGACAACAGTTGCTCTGTGGATTTTTCCTTTTAACATCTCTATTGTCATCTTATATAAGTCCTTTCCTGCAGGGAATGATTTCAAGCGGATAAAAACATCCGCTTCCGTATTTAATAAAAAAAGCGCTCCAGGGTACACTTCGACCCTGAAACGCTTCTGATTGATTCCCTGTATATTGAGTCCTGTTTTTTGTACACGAAAAGCATGATCTTCAACAGTTTCTCAAAATTCCCATGACTGTTGTAACGCTTTCGTTATCATCGATACAGGCTCGTATCTTTTATAATTTTCTTTATCCGTCCGTTCCCGTCCCCGGGTTCCGGCTGGTTATTTTTATATAAGATTCCAGTGATTTCAGCCAGAGTATAGTTTTGAGTCCAAATACTATCTCTGTGGGGTATTATGGCATTGGGGTGATTATTTGTCAAGTTTCCTGTCCTGCATTTCCAGTTTTTCCAAAAGCTGCTCCCTCTGTTTGCGGAAGATCCTCGGAAGGAAACATAAGCTTACTCCACATATCACAACGCCCAAAATTCCTGCCACAAGCATCACGGTTCCCTGTGTGACCATTTCTACAACCTCCTGTGTTTCTTTTATCCGGAAATCCAGCCACTGTTTACTGCCTGCTGATATAATTCATCCAATCTGTCCATTTCCACATCATTAGCATTTGCAGAAAGCTGTTTCTGATAAAGTTCCTTTGCCTTATCATAATATTCTTTAGACTTACTGTAATCCCGGTCATCCTCAGCAGTTTCACCCTGCACAGACACTTCCAGAAATGCAAGATCTTTATACACCCGGTAATCCTCTCCGTAAGTTTTCAACACCTTCTGAAGCTTCTTTTTAGCGTTTTCATAGTCTCCCATATTCTGATAGACAACAGCCATATTACATCCTGTATTATAATCTCCCATTCCCTGAGATTCGATCTGTTTAAATACAGCAAGCGCTTTTTCGTAATATCCATTGTCCTCCGTATCCCTGCCAAGGTCACTGTAAGTCTGCGCCAGCTCTTCAAGAACCCCGATATTATTTTCCCGTGGAAGCTCTTTTACTGCTTTTTCCAGAAGCTGCATTTTCTGTTTCTGGCCATCTGTGCTGTCGTCCTGTTTGTCTATGGATTTTGCCGCCATAATATAAGCCCTCATCTGAATGTAGGAATCCTGACTTGTCTGGATACAATCCATAAAAATCTGCTGTGCCTCACTATATGCGCCTGCACTGTACTGGATCTCGCCTTTTACATATTCAATATCTGCTGTACTGCTTCCTTTCTCCACAGCTTCTTCCAGAAGTTCCTGCGCCTTCTGTGTATCTCCACAATAAGCTTCTGTGATCGCATAATCACGATAATAGTTTCCATTTTCCGGATTGAGTTTAATCGCATATTCGTAGGAATCTGCTGCTTTTTCATATTCTTCCAACTGGGCATAGGAATCACCAAGAAGATAATAAACCCCATCCAGAATTCCGTCTTCCATTACTTTTTCGTTGGTCAGAATATTGTCATTGATAAATGTAATGCATTTTTTATAATCTTTTTCACGGTTCAGGGCTTCTGCTTTTTTCACATAAGCTTCTGCTTTTCCCGGAAATATCTTTACTGCTTTCTGATACCACTGATCCAGTTCCTCATAATTTCCCTCACTGATACACTCTTCTTCTTTTGCAATGGCATTTTGGTAATCAGACTGTTTTTCTTTTTCGATCTGAAGATAACCACCTGCTGCAAGTGCTGCACACAGAACCATGCCCGCTGATAAAACTGCCGCTGTCCTGCGCTGTTTTTTCAAAAGAGAACGGTACGCCTGGCTTTTCAGCGGCATATTCTTAAGATCTTCCAGAATATCTTCTGCCTGCTGATACCTCTTTTGGGGGTTTGGCTCCAGACATTTCATGATGATCGAAGCAAAAACCTCATTTATTTCCGGCTTCAGGGCCTGAATATCCGGAACACATCCAGATTCATCCGGCTCCGGTTTCTGTCCTGTCATAATATGATAGACGGTTGCTCCCAAACTGTAGATATCTGATCTCTTATCTATTTTTTTCCAGAGGGAACGATCGGTCTGGTTCTGGTTGTACTTCATGGCCTCAATCTGTTCCGGTGATGCATAACCTTTGGTGTAGCCGGTAACATACGCATTATTCCCGTCCACACTGAATGAAATATTAAAATCTATGAGACAGATATTTCCATCAGGCTTCAGCATGATATTTCCCGGCTTCAGATCACTGTGTATGATCGGAGGCTGCTGCTTATGAAGGTAAACCAGTGTAGATGCGATCTGCCTGGTCCAGATGATAACAGAGCTCTCTGGAAAAGACGTCCCTGCATCCAGATATTGCCGAAAAGAATTTCCGGGGATAAATTCCATGACCGTATAAATATCCCCGTCATCTTCCACAAAATTTTCAACCAGCGGAAGATACGGATGTTTCAGGTTTTTTAATACATCCACTTCTGCTCTGGCATTTACCAGATCTTTAATATCTTCTTTTACCTTTTTCAGCACCACGTACTTGTTCAGATTTTTGTGATATGCCTTATACACAATTCCGCTGTTTCCTGAACCAATCCTTGCTACGATCTCATATGTATTGGCAATACATTTCCGCATTTTCACCAACCGTCCTTATTTACTTTTTACCGTAAGAATTCCGCTTCCTGCTGCCATCCTCACAGTCATAACTGCCAGATCTTTACATTCTTTCTCTTTTGTGGAAATTCCCTCTCCCACCGGATCTGGTACCCCTGAAAGATCCTGAGCAGGATTTTCCGCATATCCTATGGACTGCAGACTTTCTGCATTACTGCTGTTCCAGGAACCGGTAAGCCCTGCTGCTTCCAGATCTGAAGCCAGATTTTCCTGCCCCTGCCCGTTTTCAACTGAGCCACTTGCACACAATTTCACAGTGGTATCCGATTCCACATCAAAAACCTCAACCTCTGTCCGTGCTGCCGAAGTTCCTTCACCGGAATCAAATCCATAACAGTAAGTTACAAAACCGATTTCCCATTTGCCACTATTGTTTACAAGAAAACATTCCTGCGTATTTCCGTATGATATGTCAGAAAGGGGTGTTTGCATACCTGTTGTCACGGTCTGAGAAGCTTTCAGTTCCGCAGTACCATCCTCTGCCTTATAAATATTGAAGGCCAGATCTCCATCCTTTGCTTCCACTTCCAGAAGTTCTTTTGTTCCATCCCCGTCCAGGTCTTCCAGGATCACAGCCAGACGGCCAGTTAGTGCAGATGCAGAACTTTCTCCATATGTAAATGGAATCTGTGTATCCTTCCAGCTCACAGAAGGCGTCTCTTTGGAAAGTGTATCTTCTACATAATTTTCCAGAATACTCTCCGGATCTGATGCGGTTGTATCCTCTGTATCTGTATTTGATATCTCTTCTGTATCTGGCATATCTTCAGTTTCTGTCCCAGGATCTTCTGTGTATATATCTGAAGAATCGCTTGACGGATCTTCTGTTTCAACTGTTTCTGTACCATCATATGTGGCATAAGAACTATCAGCCTCTTCTGCTGACTGATCTCCTTCTTCTATTAATTTCCATTCACTCTCTTCGTCACCTCCAATTGGAGAAATTTCAGGATAAGACACAACGCCCTCTTCTTCATGATCCGGCGCCAGTTCCTCATCTTCTTTTGCAATAGGGATTCCATCTACTACCCTGTTTCCTGCCCCATCGGGATCTTCCGGTATTTCGGGCGTCACTGTTATTTCCGGTGCAGCTGTTATTTCGGGATCTTTATCTGGTTCCTCTGTCACAGTTATATCCGAAGTATCAGAATCCTCTTCCGGCTCTATGATAATAACCGGAGATTCTGTTGCTTCTGGCGTTGCAGTTGCTTCTTCGCTCTTATACTTTGAAGCAGTCCCCTTTGACACGGAACCACTGTTCAGACCTTCCGAACTTTTTTCAGATGTTTCTGCATTCTCTTCCTCTGTATCATCCTCATCTGACGTATCATTTTTTGCAATGGCAATCGATTTCAATCTGCCCAGTGTTCCGTTTACAATCTCCTCAATTTTTGTCAGGTCCACCATTATTGCCTGGTTGCTGATATCACCACTGCTGCTTTTTGTATTATTTTCTGTGTTCTGTTCCTGGTCTCCGGTTTCTCCCTTCGCTACGATCTGTTCCTTTGTCTCTGTAACAGCTTTCTGAAGCTCTTTCGCATCTTCTTTCGTATCTTCTTTTGTCTCTTCTCTGTCTGTCAGGTTCTCGGAAGCTTTTTTCAGATATTCTACTGCTTTTTCCGGCTGCTTCTTCTTGTTGTAAACTTTTGCCATACCAGTA
>CAVEKJ010000036.1:6521-11736 GCA_963616205.1 Prevotella sp. | reverse complement strand
GTATCTACCATCTGGTCGACTGTCTGTTTCTTAATCTCTCTTCCACATTTCGGACAGTGCGGGATTCCCACCCTGGCATACAGAAGTCGGAAATAATCATAGATCTCCGTTACCGTTCCAACTGTAGAACGGGGGTTCCGGTTGGTTGACTTCTGATCAATGGAAATCGCCGGCGGAAGACCCTCAATGCTCTCCACGTCTGGCTTCTCCATCTGGCCAAGAAACTGCCTTGCATAGGAAGAAAGAGATTCCATATAACGTCTCTGTCCCTCTGCATAGATCGTGTCAAATGCAAGGGATGACTTGCCGGAACCACTGAGTCCGGTAAGCACCACAAACTGATCTCTGGGAATATCCACACTGAGATTCTTAAGGTTATTCTCATTAGCTCCCCGTATTCTGATAAAACGCTTCTTATCGTTCACTTCTGCTGCCATTAAAGCCTCCTACTCTGACCGGTCCATACAAAAAATTCCGGTGTCCTCTTCTACGTAAAGCAGAATATCTGTCTCTCATTCTGCTGTAAAATCCTGTTGTTTTTTACAGTATACAATCAGAACATTCGTTCGTCAAGGTGAAAAAATCGACAAAATCCGCTACAGCAGAAAATCCGCCATCACTCCATTGCTCACATGGATTCCTCTTCTCGTCAGAAAGATCCTGCCGTCTTTGCGTTCCAGCAATCCAAGGTCCAGATGTTTTTTCAGAACCTCTCCATAAATACTTTCCATATTTTTTCCAAAATATCCCTCAAACTCCTTCAAAGATACCCCTTCTGTCATGCGAAGCCCCAGAAACATAAACTCTGCCATCTCATCTGCCTCTGTGAGCTGCTCCACATTCCGGCGGATCTTTGCCGGAGACGCACTGTTCCTGAGATATTTCTCCATATCATCGGTATTGGAAAAACGTACATGGTCCAGAAGAGACGATGCCCCAAGGCCCAGGCCCAGATAATCCGTTCTCTGCCAGTATCCCTTATTATGGCGACACTCCCGTCCTTTTTTCGCATAATTGGAAATTTCATACTGATGAAATCCATATTCACCCAGAATCGCAGCTGTATCTTCATACATCCGGTACTCCGTATCCTCACCGGGCAGCTTCAGATCACGCTCCCAGAAAGGCGTTCCCTCCTCAACGATCAGGCTGTATGCCGAAATATGTTCCGAGGAAAGCCCTGCCACTGTGCGGAGATTTTTTTCCCAGTCTGCATAGGTCTGTTCCGGGATGGCACTCATCAGATCAATGTTGATATTCGTAAAACCCGCTTCCCTTGCCATAGAAAAACTCTCAAGAAATTCTTCCCATGTATGGATCCTCCCCAGGATCTTCAGTTCCCGGTTCTGCGGCGACTGTAATCCCAGACTCAGACGGTTGATCCCATGTTCCAGATATTCCTGAAGTTTTTCTTTATATAAAGTCCCCGGATTCGCTTCGATGGTGATCTCAGCATCCGGGGCCATAAAAAACTTATTTCTGATCTGATCCATCACTCCGCCGATAAGGGCAGAATCTGGCACGGAGGGTGTTCCTCCTCCGATAAAAACTGTGGTGATCTCCCGCTCCGGAAAATCAGGCACAGCAGTGATCTCTTTTCCAAGAGCCTGAAAATATTCTGCCTGATGTTCCTTTCCCGCAGGTCCGGAAAGGAAATCACAGTAGTCACATTTTTTCACACAGAAAGGAATATGAACATAGAGTTCCAGAGGCTTTTTCGCCTTATTCTCCATCTGCAGCTCCTTCCTCATTATCCAAAGCATCCGCACCATCAGAAGTATCCGAACCGTCACCGGTATCCGATGCAGCTGTATCTGAACCGGTTGCATCCGTATTATCCGTGCTTCCGTCCGAAGCTGCCAGTGTCGGTGTCACCGTTATCCCCAGTGCTTCCCCGCCATTCTCAGCCAGATATTCATTTACCATAGTCAGATCCCCATTGGTCGTTACCGCATCCGGGTCAATCTCTTCCGGAGCCGGAGTTGCCGTTGGTTCCGGCGCTGTGCTGATCTTGATCACACTCTCATCTTCCGCGTTTTTCTTTTTTGAACCGCATCCGGTAAGCAGAATTCCGGACATCGCCAGAAATCCTGCTGCCAGAAACAGTCTTTTTATATTTTTTCCCAAAAAGTCATCTCCTATTTATCATCCAGCTTCAGGACACTCATAAATGCCTTCTGCGGAATTTCCACATTACCTACCTGACGCATACGTTTCTTACCTTCCTTCTGTTTCTCCAGAAGTTTCTTCTTACGGGAAATATCACCACCATAGCACTTGGCAAGAACGTCTTTACGCATGGCTCTTACCGTCTCTCTGGCAATGACCTTGCTTCCGATTGCTGCCTGGATCGGGATCTCAAAAAGCTGTCTCGGGATCTCGTCCTTCAGTTTCTCGCACATCTTTCTGCCGCGCTCATAGGCAGTATCCGCATGTACGATAAAGGAAAGGGCATCCACTTCTTCCTTATTAACAAGGATATCCAGTTTCACAAGCTCACTTCTCTCATATCCGTCCAGCTCATAATCCAGGGACGCATAACCTCTGGAACGTGATTTCAGTGCGTCAAAGAAATCGTAGATAATCTCATTCAGCGGCAGTCTGTATTTCAGAAGTGCACGGGTTTCTTCCATATATTCCATGCCTTCGTACTGGCCACGTCTCTCCTGACAGAGATCCATGATCGCGCCAATGAACTCTGTGGTTACCATGATCTCCGCCTTTACCATCGGCTCTTCCATGTACTCGATCTCGGAAGGATCCGGAAGGTTGGTCGGATTGGTCAGCTCGATGATCTCCCCATTGGTCTTGTAAACTTTGTAGATAACACTCGGCGCGGTGGTTACAAGATCCAGATTGTACTCTCTCTCCAGACGCTCCTGGATAATCTCCAGATGAAGAAGACCCAGAAAACCGCAGCGGAAACCAAAACCAAGGGCAACGGAAGTCTCCGGCTCATAATAAAGAGAAGCATCATTAAGCTGAAGTTTCTCCAGGGCATCACGGAGATCACCGTACTTGGCACCATCTGCAGGATAAAGTCCGCAGTAAACCATCGGATTTACTTTCTTATATCCAGGAAGTGCTTCTGCACATGGGTTGTCTGCGTCAGTTACGGTATCACCCACACGGGTATCACGGACATTCTTGATGCTGGCGGTAATATATCCAACCATGCCGGCAGTCAGCTCGTCACAGGGAATAAACTGGCCTGCGCCAAAATATCCCACCTCAACGACTTCGGTGGTGAAACCGGTAGCCATCATATGGATCTTTGTACCTTTCTTCACACGACCGTCCTTCACTCTGCAAAATACGATAACACCTTTATAAGGATCATAAACAGAATCAAAGATCAGTGCCTTCAGCGGTGCATCCACATCTCCCTCCGGCGCCGGAACTTTATTTACGATCTGCTCCAGAACCTGTTCTACATTCAGTCCTGTTTTTGCGGAAATCTGTGGTGCGTCCTGGGCCTCAATTCCGATCACATCCTCGATCTCATTGATCACGCGCTCCGGGTCTGCACTTGGAAGATCGATCTTGTTAATAACCGGAACCACATCCAGGTCATGATCCAACGCCATATATACGTTGGCAAGAGTCTGAGCCTCGATTCCCTGGGCAGCATCCACAACAAGGATCGCACCGTCACAGGCTGCAAGGCTTCGGGAAACCTCATAGTTAAAATCTACGTGTCCCGGGGTATCGATCAGGTTAAAAATATACTCATTTCCGTCCTTGGCTTTGTATACAATACGAACAGCCTGGGATTTGATGGTAATTCCACGTTCTCTCTCAAGCTCCATGTTATCCAGAACCTGCGCCTGCATTTCTCTCTCTGTGAGAAGTCCCGTCATCTCGATGATACGGTCCGCAAGTGTTGATTTGCCGTGGTCAATATGTGCAATGATACAAAAATTTCGAATTTTACTCTGGTCTATCATTCAGGAAGTCCTCCTTATGTTTCTTTCCTATAAAGCAGTAAAGCATATTTCTCCATACTGCTCCTTATCATAGCACATTTTATCCTTCTTTGTCACTGCCTTTCAGAACTCTGTTTAAGATATCTGCAAAAGGTTCCATGGCATTTCGGACTTCCTCCACGGTATTGGTCTGCGCTCCGGCTTCCAGAAGCAGCGCCCGTGGCTTCAGATGGAGATTATAGCGAAGGCCTGCCAGATAGATTCCCCGATATAGATCCGGATAGTACTGCGCCGCCTGATATTCCAGCTGAAAAGAAAAGGCCAGATTTTCCTCTATGTAAGGGTTTGGCAGATAGCTTACCTCTCCCTGACTGACCGTGTAACTTAACCCATTGTAAAAAAGCAACTGAGCGGTAGGTTTCCCATTCACCTGCGTTACCAGATGCCGGTCATCCGGCACTCCATCTCTGTGAAGGTCGATCACAACCTCAATGGTGGGATTTTCCTCCAGTACTTTTTCAATGGATGCCCTGGCATAATCATACGCCTTGCTCCGATCCAGCGTTCCTCCCATCATATCAAAGGGATCTGTCACATGAACAACCTGATATCCGTATGTTTTTTCCAGAAGTTCTGTAAGATGATCTCCCACACCCACGATCGTATCCTCCACCTGTCCTTCCCTGGAATCTGCAAAAGCCTCCTGGGAATGGGTATGATAGATCAGGATCTGCGGCACCGTTGAGTCCGGTTTAATGGACAGGTCTTCTTCCAGAAAACGGGTGCCGCTGATCTGACCGGCATTGGTTTCCGTGTTGGAATCCAGGATAAAAAAATGCTCCATTACATAGTCAAAATCTGCCAGTTTTGCCGGCGACAGATCGATCTGCGGGTGCGGCACCGTTTCCTGCTCCTTCACGGCAGTTTCACCGGATCCTTCCGCTTCTTCCAAAGCTGGTTCTGCTGCCGGAGTCTCCGACCGGGTAACTTCCGGTTCTGTAATTTCTGACCCGGCTGCTTCCTGCCCGGTAGTTTCCGGTTCCGTAATTTCTGCCCCGGTAACTTCCTGTTCTGCAACTTCTGATCCGGCTGCTTCCTGCCCGGTAACTTCTGGTTCCGTAACTCCAGACTCTTTCTTTTCTCCACCGGTATCCTTCTTATTTTCTTTACTACCGGCAGATTTCTTCCCAGACTTCTGCACTTTCTGTTTTTGAACTCCTTCTTTTTCCTCCGCTTCCTCCGCCTCCGCCATCAGCAGTGCCTCCTGCTCTTTCCGGTTCTCCGCTTCC
>CAVEKJ010000036.1:0-6511 GCA_963616205.1 Prevotella sp. | reverse complement strand
TCCCGGTCTCTGCCATTTTCTTCCTGCAGAGCTTTCTTTTCCAGAAAGCAATACAGCGGCAGCTGTCTGTAGATCTCACCATATTGAAAAAAATCTCCCGGAAGCGCAGCCACCACGCACAGGAAGATCAGGCTCAAAACCACGCAGAAAGCCCTCTGGATATTCGTCACCCACGATCACCTCTTATGGTATTTTATGACCTGTCCTCTTCGATTAGACTATCGGAAAACGCCAGGTTCAGTCCCTCGGAAATGGTGAAACTTAAATACCGTACCGTCTCATCCACATCTTTTGGAGTTACAAACATGGTGTAAAGCTTCGGTGAGATCATTTCCTCCAGAAATTCTTTCTGTTCCTCTTCCTCCAGAGCATCCATAAGATCTGCCATAGAGTCATGAACAATAGTCGCAGCATCCACCACTGTGGGAACGCCAATCCCGATCACACGGACCGAAAGATTTTCTTCATTCAGCCCCTCCCTGTGGTTTCCCACACCGGAACCCGGACTGATCCCGGTATCCGTGATCTGGATGGTCCGGTTCAGCCTTGCCGTACTTCTGGCCGCCAGCGCATCTATGGCGATTACCACATCCGGTTTTGTCTCAGAAACAACACCCTGAACAATCTCCAAAGTCTCCATTCCGGTCTGCGCCATGACACCCGGAATGATTCCACTGATCTGATGCATTTTCATATGAACATTTGACTTCAGGCCATACTCCCGGATCACATGTCTCGTCATATGAAGATTGGAAACTGCCCGTGGTCCAAGGGAATCCGCGGTGATCTCCTGATTTCCAAGGCCTACCACCAGAACCGACTGCTGCCGTCCAAAGTCGATCAGCTCTCTTAAATGGTGTGCCACTTCCTCCGAGATCTCCCTGTGATAATCTTCATCCGGAACAGAAAGATCCGGTGCTTCAATGGTGATGTAGGTCCCCTGTGGTTTTCCCATGGTCCTGGCCCCGTTTTCTGTTGTGATCCGCACTACGGTAGTCCGCACATCTTTTTCCTCATCGTATTTTTCCCGGATCTCCACTCCATGTACTTCTACATTTTCCTCCTGAAAGCGTTCCGTTGCCTCCAGCGCCAGGTCTGTTCTGATTCTGCTCCTTCCAGCCATACTCTCATCCTCTTTTTCTGTAAGATTACCGGCCATTTTCCACCACCGTCTACATTTTTCATTCCATCCAGCGACAGGAAAAACAGCCTTTCCGGTGTTTTCTCTTTCATTATCCCCCGTTTTCCCATAAATATGTATCATTTCCCCTTTCATCCACAGCATCTGGTATTTTTTGCATATTTTTTTGGAATTTTTCCGAAAAACATCTTGACATTCTGCTGTACGTATAATAATATATATAAGCATGTTTCATAGGAGCGCCCGTGTCTGTTCCTGTGAATGTAATTTATATTATATTTTTAGGAATCGGAGGTGTACGAATTGGCTAACATTAAATCCGCAAAGAAGAGAATCTTAGTTAACAATACTAAGGCTGCAAGAAACAAAGCAATCCGTTCTGCAGTTAAGACTTCCATCAAGAAAGTTGAGACAGCAGTTGAGAATAAGGATAAGGCAGCTGCAGAGGTTGCTCTTAAGGACGCAATCTCCACAATCAGCAAAGCTACATCCAAGGGCGTTTATCACAAAAATAACTGCGCCAGAAAAATTTCCCGTCTTTCCAAAGCTGTCAACAGCATTGCGTAATAGACCACGGAATATTTTAGTTATAAGCTTATAAGTAAAAGGAAAGACAGTCGAACCGTCAGCGACTGTCTTTTTTGTATATGTATTTCCAAAGGAGTTTTTTATGATATCCCATCCCTTTCCCTACCGCCTTATCCGCAGCAGCCGGAAAACCCTGGCAATCCAGGTCAGCGCTTCCGGTCAGGTGACTGTCCGTGCTCCGCGTACAATGCCAGATTCCACCATTCATCGCTTTCTCTCCCAGAAAGAAAGCTGGGTCCTGGAGCATATCTCGCACGTTTCCCCCGATCCCGCGCAGACTCCGGTCACAAATCCCCCGCTATCTGATTTCTGCCGCAGCTATTATATGGAATCCGCCCGAAAAATATTCAAAAGAAAAACCGCAGCCTACGCCAGAAAAATGGGCGTAACCTACGGCCGTATCACTATCCGGGAGCAGAAAACCCGCTGGGGAAGCTGTACCAGCGAAGGCAATCTGAACTTCAACTGGCGTCTGATCTTCGCCCCGGAAAAAGTCCTGGATTATGTTGTAGTGCACGAACTCTCCCACCGGAAAGAAATGAACCACTCTCCTGCATTCTACGCAGTGGTGGCATCTGTAATGCCAGAGTATAAAACTTATGAAAAATGGCTCAGGGATAATGGGAGAACACTGTGGCAGAATCCCTCTTCCTGAGATTGATCAAACTTCCTCCGCCCCTGATAGCGCTGACATTCTCATTTCTCCAGATTCGTCAGGCGCTCCAGCTCCTTCCAGAACTGTACTTCACGATCAGCAATTCCACACTGAGCACATCTCCCAGTGTACCGGTTTTCACGGCTTCTTCCGCATCCACAAAATCCCTCACTGCATTCTCCAGTTCTTCAACAGAATAGGATCTGGCACAGGATGCAAGATTTCTCACAACAAAAGACGGCACGCCCAGTTTGGATGCGATCTCTGTCTGGGCAAGTCCTTCCTGAGACAGTTTCTTTGTCAAAAGGATCTGACGGAACTGTTTGGCCAGAAGGAACAAAATCCTCATCGGCGGCTCCCGAAGCGTTAGAAGATCATAATACAGATCCAGTGCACGCTTCTGATTCTTCTCTGTCACCGCACGCACCATATCAAAGATCTTATTGGTTGTCTGCGTAGTACAGACAGCCTGGATATCCGCAGCAGTCACAACATCTCTTCCCTCTGTATAGGAGATCAGTTTTTCCAGCTCCATCCTCAGATTCCCCATATCCGTTCCCGTCATGGTCAGAAGCAATTCTACATCACGCTGGGTGATCCTGCGGCCATTTTTCCCAAGGATCCCTGCCGCCCAGCGCATCAGAGTCTTCTCATCCTGCTGTTTAAATTCTCCGATGCTGCCGCAGGCTTTCACTGCCTTGTACATGCGGCTTCTTTTATCCACTTCAGACTCACAGAACACCAGATACAGATAATCCGGAAGATTTTTCATATAGTCTGCCAGTTCCTCACATTTGTTCTTAAAAAATCCGGTATCTTCCAGAAGGACCACCCTTCGCTCCGCAAAAAAAGGCATGGTATCACAAAGGCTCAGAAGTTCCCGGACATCGATCCCCTTTCCCTCATATCTGGTAAAATTCATAGTATCATCATCCGGGTTCAGAGCCTTCACCAGATTTTTCTTATATTGCTGTTTCAGATAGGCTTCCTCTCCGTAAAGAAGATATGCCTGCTTAAATTTTCCTGATTTAATATCTTCCTGAATATTCTTCAATATCTGTACTCCTGTCTGCTACAATATATTCTCAACGTTCCCCTTCTCGACCTTCGTCAAGAAGTATCCCTCACTTTCAACGCAGTCAATTTCTCTGTAATCCAGTTTATACGACAACCACCGGAAATGCAACACCCACGCAAAAATTTGACTTTCCGTCAAATTCATGATACTGTAGACGGGTACATATTCCGGCAGAGCCGTTCTGCCAGCGAAATATGTGGAAGGGAGTGTTCCATTATGGAGAAAAAAAGAAACAGCAGAACAACAAGTAACCTGAAGAGCGCAACCACAAAAGCCAAGGCTACTGTGAAATCAACTGTAGAAAAGATCGAGAAAACACCTGCAGCTGAGAAAACTGTAAAAGCAGTCAAAAAAGCAACAGAGACTGTCGCAGCCAAAGCACCAGAAGTAGTAGAAGAAGTTAAGAACACTGTAAAAAATCATAAGATCAGCGGCATCACACTTGAAATTTTTGAGACATCCATCACAGTTGCAGACCTTGAAGCAGCTGTTAAGAAAGATGCAGAAGCCAAAGGCCTCAAGGGCAAAGAGCTCCACATCTATGTAAATGCAGAAGAAAGAGCAGCTTACTACACTGCTGACGGAGAAGGCTCCGACGATTACAAGATCGATCTGACCACTCTGTAAGTTCGTGCGGATCCGTTCCGCGCACGCCATACTACGCCGGTCTGCCCATGGCAGTTCCGGAAGCGCAAAAAAAGCCATGCACAGGACATTATTTTTGTCCCGCTGCATGACTTTTCTTTTTATCTTTTACTGGATCTTTTTGATCCAGTCTCTGGAGCAGCCCACTGCGGCTCTCCATCCTTTTACCATTGCTTCACGTTTTTCATCTTCGATCTGTGTTCGGAAAATACGCTCCACACTGCGGCTTTCCAGAACAGCTTCCTTGCTTTCCCAGAATCCAACTGCAAGACCTGCCAGATAAGCAGCCCCAAGAGCAGTCGTCTCAATGCATTCCGGCCGTTCTACAGCCACATTGCTGATATCCGCCTGGATCTGAAGAAGAAGGTTGTTGGCACTTGCTCCACCGTCTACACGGAGAACTGCAAGATCACTTCCTGCGTCTTCCTTCATAACCTCCAGCACGTCATTCACCTGATATGCAAGGGATTCCAGTGTGGCACGGATAACATGATACTTGTTTACACCACGGGTCAGTCCCACGATGGTACCACGTGCATACTGATCCCAGTAAGGAGCTCCAAGTCCTGTAAATGCAGGTACAACATAACAGCCGTTTGCATTCGGTACTTTTCCCGCAAAGTACTCGGTATCTGAAGCGGAATCTACCAGATGCAGCTCATCACGAAGCCACTGGATCGCGGCACCGGCAACGAATACAGAACCTTCCAGAACATAAGTGATCTTTCCGTTCAAGCCCCATCCGATGGTTGTAACCAGCCCATTCTTGGAAAATACCGGTTTATCTCCTGCATTCATCAGAAGGAATCCACCGGTTCCATATGTATTCTTTGTCTCGCCTTTCTCAAAGCAGGCCTGTCCGAACAGTGCCGCCTGCTGGTCACCGGCTGCACCGGCTACCGGGATCCTTCCTCCGAAGAAGGACGGATCTGTCTCACCATAGATCTCGCTGGACTCTTTTACCTGCGGAAGCATGCACTTCGGAATGTTAAGTTCTTCCAGGATCTCATCATCCCACTCCAGAGTATTGATGTTAAACATCATAGTTCTGGATGCATTGGAATAATCCGTCACATGAACAGCTCCCTTGGTGAGCTTCCAGATCAGCCAGGTTTCCACTGTACCAAACAGAAGCTCTCCCTTCTCTGCTCTTTCACGGGCACCTTCCACATTATCCAGGATCCATTTTACCTTGGTTGCGGAAAAATACGCATCAATCACAAGTCCTGTTTTCTGACGGAGTTTTTCTTCCAGTCCCTTTGCCTTCAGACTGTCGCAGTATTCTGAAGTTCTTCTGCACTGCCATACAATGGCATGATAAACCGGCTGTCCCGTATTCTTATCCCAGACAATGGTGGTCTCACGCTGATTGGTGATACCGATCGCCGCAATATCCTCTGCCGTTGCCTCGATCTGGTTCATAGCTTCTCTAGCAACAGAAAGCTGTGTGGACCAGATCTCTCCTGCGTCATGTTCTACCCATCCCGGTTTCGGAAAATGCTGGATAAACTCCTTCTGTGCCACGCTGCGGATCTTTCCGTTTTCGTCAAAAAGAATGCAGCGGTTGCTGGTTGTTCCGGAATCCAGCGCCATAACATACTTTGCCATATAAAAATCCTCCAATACATTATCTTACCGCATCATCAAAGCTTATGCGGCCTAAAGCTCCCATACCCCCTGATTTGTAGTGGAAACTGCTGCTGCCCCCGCACCCAGCGCTCCCATTACATCCTCTTTATCAGAAATCAGACCGCCTGCGATCACAGGCACTCTGCTTGTTCTGCATATTTTTCTGAGGATCTTCGGCATCAGACCTGGCAGAACTTCCACCACATCCGGCAGCTGTTCATGCTGGTTCCCAAGATTTTCGATGTTCTTGATCGCCATGGAATCAATGAGAAAAAAGCGCAGGACGGTATACATCCCGTGCTTTTTTGCCCTGTTGATCATCGATGCTTTGGTGGAAATAATTCCATCTGCATGAATATCCTCACAAATATAATCGACAGATACCTCTTTTGAACTCAATCCGGTTATCAGATCAATATGTACCATTGCAATCTTCCCGGCCTGATGGATCCGCTCTACGATCTCTCCGATAGAACGGATATCGCCATACAGGATAAAGATCACCGTAAGTTCCTCTCTTTGCAGGCAGTTCGAAAGTCCCTGTTCGTCTTTCACTGCCGCTATGATCGGGTTTGCCTCGATCGCGTCCAGAAATTCTCTGTTCATCTGTTTGCCCTCCGCAGTGTTCACACAATATAGTCACATCTTCGTACATTATCCGAAGATATTACTTCTATTGTAACAGTTTATCATTGCAAAGGCCAGACAGTTTTGCCAGATACAGAGATTTCGCTTTTAGCTTTTGGGTTCATGCATTTTTATAAAAAATCTATTT
>CAVEKJ010000035.1:0-11954 GCA_963616205.1 Prevotella sp. | reverse complement strand
GGCTAATTCTGTTGTGACAAAAAATTTTGAAGAGTCCAATATTATTATTGCAGGAACACCTGCAAAAAAAATAAAGAATAGATTGTTAGAATAATAGAAAATACAATGATAAGAATGGGGTGAGTATTCCGGGCGGTTTTACCCCGCCTGTCCGGTCATGGAAACCGGTGATTCCGGTCTGACCGTAATATACAGTAAAATTTCTGGAAGTTCACATTATAAGGATTTGGGAACAAAATGATTTCCTTTTTAACGGAATCGCGATTTCCAATAAAGCGGAACTGCGATTTCCATACACCGGACAGGTGATGGATTTCACCCCGGATTATTCAGTTTGGGGTTAGCCGGTTTATTTATGAACGTAATTATTAGGATAAGATTAATACGATATATAAAGAGTGGGAGATCTCATCGGAACTGGGTGTATGATGAATTTTTTGTGACATATAATGCAGAGTGAGGCAACAACATGTACAGTGCGCCAAAGGCCGTGATCATGCGGGAGTCTGGCGTGCAGACGATAACGTATACATAATGGAGGAAATCAATGAAAAGAGAAAGCTTCAGAAAAGGTATGAAAGATGGAGTACCCATCGGACTTGGATACTTTGCGGTATCCTTTACCTTTGGCATGATGGCTGTTGCCGGAGGCTTAAGTATCTGGCAGGCAGTCCTGATCTCCCTGACCAACCTGACATCGGCCGGTCAGTTTGCGGGACTGGACATTATTTTTGCGGGAGGTTCCATGTGGGAGATGGCAATGACCCAGCTGGTTATCAACTTAAGATACTGCCTGATGTCTTTTTCCCTGTCCCAGAAATTCCGGCGTGAGGAGTCCGGTATTCTGAAGTATATTGCTGCCTTCGGTATCACCGATGAGATCTTCGGAATCAGTGCCTCCCAGGAGGGGAAGGTCAGCGTATTTTACAATTATGGAGCCATGTGCGTGGCAATCCCCGGATGGACACTTGGAACTTTGGCAGGTGGTATCTCCGGAAGTCTTCTTCCGGATTTTATGCTCAGTGCCCTGAGCGTTGCCATTTACGGAATGTTCCTGGCTGTCATCATTCCGCCGTCCAAAAAGAGCAGACCCGTTCTTGGGGTGGTTGTGGCATCCATGGCAGTCAGCACTGTTTTTGCGGTGACACCGGTGTTGAAACAGGTATCTTCTGGATTTATGATCATTATCACAACACTTCTGGTAGCGGGTCTGGCAGCTTATTTCTGCCCGGTGGAAGAGAAGGGGGAAGCAGCACATGAGTCATAACGTATATCTCTATATCCTGGTGATGGCAGCAGTCACGTACCTTATCCGTATGCTGCCCCTTGCTTTTGCAAAAAACGAGATCAGAAGTCCGTTTATCAAATCTTTTCTGTATTATGTGCCATATGCCTGTCTGGCAGCCATGACCTTCCCGGCCATCCTGAAGGCCACAGACAGCATCATTTCCGGCGCTGCAGGATTTTTTGTAGCACTTATCGCGGCATATAGAGAGAAAAGTCTCATCACAGTAGCGCTGCTGGCGTGTGCAGCGGTATTTATCGTGGAGCAGCTGCTGATATTTTTATGACGCTTATCCTGCAAGCAGGATATTACTCTCCGAGAAAACCAAGATCGATCTCTCCGTCGAACACAGTAGTTGCCGGGCCGGTCATATATACAAGATTCTCGTCTCTTTCCCAGGAAATGTTTAAGCTTCCTCCAAGAAGCTGAACCGTAACCGGTTTGCTGGCGTCAACCTTGTCGTTGAGAATGGAAGCAACGGTAACTGCGCAGGCGCCGGTGCCGCAGGCGAGAGTCTCGCCGGAACCACGTTCCCAGACACGCATTCTGACAGTGCTGCGGTCAATGACCTGAACGAATTCGGTATTGACTCTGTCCGGGAAGCATACATGATTTTCAAAAGACGGTCCGATCTTTTCCAGGTTCAGGCTGTCCACATCGTCTACGTAGATGATGGCATGAGGATTACCCATGGAAACCGCAGTCATGTGATATTCTTTTCCGTCAACGGTGATCGGGGCATTGATGACCTGCTCTGTTTCTGCTACTACCGGGATCTCCTTTGCAGCCAGGATCGGGGAACCCATGTTGACCTTTACCATGGAAGCCTTGCCGTCGCGGACGGTGAGATCTACATATTTGATACCGCTTCTTGTAGCGATACTTAAAGATGTTTTGTCCACAATGCCGTGGTCATAGACATATTTGGCAACGCAGCGGATCCCGTTTCCGCACATGGCGCCCTGAGAGCCATCCAGATTATACATATCCATCTCACAGTCTGCGATCTCAGAGGGGCGGATCAGGATCAGACCGTCAGAACCGATACCGAAGTGGCGGTCACTGACAAATTTTGCCACTGCGGCAGGATCCTTGACAGTCTCCTCAAAACAGTTTACATATACATAATCGTTTCCAATGCCGTGCATTTTCGTGAATTTCATGATAAAAAACCTCCTTATTCCTGAATATTATACTTGGTTTTCCGGTTGGAGCACAAGACCCAGCCGAAAAAAACGGCGTGTTTTTTCCAGCTTGTGCCTCTGATAGTATACTATACTGGATAAATGTTATCGAAAAGTGAATTTTCCCGGGAATTTACCATAAAGTAGAAAGGAAATTTCGGATTTATGGATTTTATATGCTTGCATTTTGTCAGAAACATGGTATCATAAAACAAAGCAATATGCACGAAGCTGCATAATTATGCTGTACATCGCGAAATGTGCTGCTGTGGCAGACGAGGAAGCAGCCCCTTTCGCGATGTACAAGAGAATTCAGGAGGAAAGAGAAATGAAGAGAAAGCTTATGGCACTTGCACTTGCAGCAGCTATGACCGTATCCATGTCATCCGCTGTTTTTGCAGCTGATGAGATCAAGAGCACAGACGATCTGGAAGGCAAGAAGATCGGTGTTCAGCTTGGAACAACCGGTGATACACTTGCCACAGATATTAAAGACGCAACCGTAGAGAGATACAACAAAGGAAACGATGCAGTTCTGGCTTTGAAGCAGGGCAAAGTTGACTGTGTAGTCATCGACAGCGAGCCGGCTAAAAAATTTGTTGAGAAAAACGATGATCTTAAGGTGATCGAGGATGTTTTTGACAAGGAGGAGTATGCGATCTGCCTCTCCAAAGACAACGCAGACCTTACCAAGGAATTCAACGAGGCACTGAAAGAGCTGAAGGATGAGGGAACACTGGATTCCATCAGAGACAACTATATCGGTGATGATGCAGGTAAGACGCCATACGAGTCTCCGAAGGATGCAGATCACTCCAAGGGAACTCTTACTATGGCTACAAACGCTACCTTCCAGCCATACGAATACTATGACGGTGATAACATCGTAGGTATCGATGCAGATATCGCTCAGGCTATCTGTGACAAGCTTGGATATGAGCTGAAAATCGAGGATATGGAGTTTAATGCCATTGTAAACGCAGTTAAATCCGGAAAAGCTGACTTCGGTGCAGCAGGAATGACTGTAACAGAGGATCGTAAGAAGAGTGTTGATTTTACAGATCCATACACAACCGCAGAGCAGGTTATCATTGTGCAGAAATAAGTTATGAGCAAGTGGTGAATGCGGATGTTTCTATCCGCTTGACTAAGAAACTATAAGAACTATATTCAGGTTCCGGATATCCGGGGTACGTTTCCGGATTTCGGGACCTGTAGTTTTGGAAAGGGTGGAAATTTTGAGTCTTATTGAACAGTTTCAGTTTAACTTTCTGGACGACAATCGCTGGCAGTTCATTATTTCCGGTCTGAAAAATACGATCATCATCACATTTTTTGCGGTGCTCCTCGGTATTTTTCTGGGATTTGTGATCGCGATTGTCCGTTCCACACATGATAAGACAGGGAAACTTAAGATCCTTAATGCGGTATGCAGAGTTTACCTGACAGTGATCCGCGGTACACCGACCATGGTACAACTGCTGATCGTATACTATGTTATCTTTGCGACCGTAGATCCCGGAAAGATCGTGGTTGCGATCATTGCCTTTGGTATGAACTCCGCTGCCTATGTAGCAGAGATCGTCCGTTCCGGTATCATGTCCATTGACCAGGGACAGTTTGAGGCCGGCCGGAGCCTTGGCCTTAACTATACACAGACCATGACAAAGATCATTCTTCCGCAGGCTGTCAAGAACATTCTGCCGGCCCTTGGAAACGAGCTGATCGTACTTTTAAAGGAGACATCCATCAGTGGTTATATCGGCCTTACAGATCTGACACGTGGCGGCGATATCATCCGAAGCCAGACCTACAGTGCGCTGTTTCCGCTGCTTGCGGTAGCTGCGATCTATCTTGTGATCGTTTGCTTCCTTACCTATCTGGTAGGAAGACTTGAAAGGAGGCTGAGAACCAATGAACGTAAGTAATGAAGTACTTCTGGATGTGCAGGGACTTGAAAAGGCCTATGGCAGCAATCAGGTTCTCAACGGGATCACCACACAGATCCGCCGCGGTGAGGTTGTAGCCATCATCGGACCGTCCGGCTGCGGTAAATCCACATTCCTCCGTTCTCTGAACCTCCTTGAGGAGCCAACCGGGGGAAAAATCCTCTTTGAAGGAACCGATATCACAGATCCCAAGGTGGATATCAACCGTCATCGCCAGAAGATCGGAATGGTATTCCAGCAGTTTAACCTGTTTCCTCATAAAACCGTAAAAGAGAACATCATGCTGGCACCGGTAACGCTGAAGCTGATGGGCAAAGAAGAGGCAGAAAAAACAGCTCTGGAGCTTCTGAAACGTGTGGGTCTTCCGGATAAGGCAGATTCCTATCCGGACATGCTTTCCGGTGGACAGAAGCAGCGTATCGCCATTGCAAGAGCTCTTGCAATGAATCCGGATGTGATGCTGTTTGACGAGCCAACATCTGCGCTTGATCCGGAGATGGTCGGAGAGGTTCTGGAGCTGATGCAGGAGCTTGCAAAATCCGGCATGACCATGGTTGTGGTAACTCACGAGATGGGATTTGCCCGCGAGGTGGCAACCAGAGTCCTTTTCATTGATGAAGGAAAGATCCAGGAGGAGAATTCTCCGAAGGAATTTTTTGCAAATCCGAAGAATAAGAGACTTCGGGAGTTTCTTTCAAAAACATTATAAAAAACAAAAAACTGATACTTTTTGTGTCCGGTATGAATGGACTGGACAGAGAAGTATCAGTTTTTTTATCTGTAATAAAATGTTTTCCGGAAGTCAGTTTGTCTGTTCTCCGGAAGCTTCCTGAGCGGCTTTCATTTCATTATAGCAGTATTTGATGATGGATTTTCTGGTTATGATCCCGATAAAGGAGCCCTGGTCATCAACAACAGGTACAAAGTTCTGATTGATGGCACGATCCAGAAGATCTTCCATGTTGGAATCGGCGTGCACCGGTTTATAGGTGGCACGGCGCGGGATCGCCATGATCGGGACACCCTCAGTCTCCTTGATATCGTGGATATCTGCGCGGCGCATCCCCCAGAGAAGATCGCCCTCGGAGATGGTGCCGAGATATTTGCCATCCATGGTCAGGATGGGAATACAGGAGTACTTACGATGCTCCATTTTTTCGAGGGTCTGGCGGAGTGTCTCATCTTCGAAGATATAGGCAACCTCGCTTTTGGGAATCAGAAAAAACAGAATATTCACGTTATTACCTCATTTCTGCATAAGTATAAGCAAGATTCCGAAACGTTTTTTACAGAAGCTGAAGGCCGTTTGCCTCTGCGGCATCGGTGATCTCCTTTGGCCAGAGTGATACATGTACTTCGCCAATGTGTGCCTTGCGGAGGAAGAACATACAGATCCTGGACTGTCCGATACCACCGCCGATGGTGTATGGCAGCTCTTTGTCAAGGATAGCTTTCTGGAAAGGCAGTTCTCTTCTGTCGCCACAGCCTGCTTCGGTAAGCTGGCGGTCAAGGGCGTCCTCGTCAACACGGATTCCCATGGAGGAAAGCTCCAGTGCAATGTCAAGTACCGGGTAATATACAAGGATATCACCGTTCAGTTCCCAGTCATCATAGTCCGGGGCACGTCCGTCGTGACGCTCGCCGTTGGTGAGGGCTTTGCCTACTTTCATGAGGAATACGGCACCTTTTTCGCGGACGATCTTGTATTCGCGTTCCTTCGGTGTGCAGTCCGGATACATATCCAGAAGTTCCTGAGTTGTGATAAAGAAGATATCTTTCGGAAGAATCTCCTCGATATAGTCATACTGTACAGCCATGTATTTCTCGGTTTTGCGGAGAACGCTGTAGATGGTGCGTACGGTTTCCTTCAGGGTTTCAACAGTACGTTCTTCTTTGGAGATGATCTTCTCCCAGTCCCACTGGTCTACGTAAACAGAGTGGATATTGTCAAGATCTTCATCGCGGCGGATGGCTACCATATCTGTGTAAAGTCCTTCGCCATGTGAAAAACCGTATTTTTTCAGAGCGTAGCGTTTCCATTTTGCGAGGGAGTGTACGATCTCGGCGTTGCTGCCTTCGATGGCCTTGATATCAAAGCTTACCGGGCGCTCTACACCGTTAAGGTTATCATTAAGACCAGACTCCGGTGCTACGAAAGTTGGAGCGGATACTCGGAGAAGGTTAAGCTTCTGGGAGAGTGTCTGCTGGAAGAAATCTTTTACTGTTTTGATCGCAATCTGTGTATCATGGAGGTTCAGGTCTGCATGATAGGTTGCGGGGATTGTGATTGTGTTCATTATCGGCTCCTCCTGATGATTTTTGGGCTTGTTGCTCTGTGGGGTATTATAGCAGAAAATGGAGGGGGTGGCAATATGAGGAGGTGTGAAGTCTTGCTGTGTGTTTCCTCATCCGTTTGATATGCTCATAGAATGGAAAAACGCAGATTTGTAAGAATATTTCCGCAGTGAGCTCATGCAGTGCTAAGAGTCTGTATTTTTTTGTATACAGAAATACCCCTTTTCTTTTGGTATCAGCTGTGGTATACTCATGCCTAGCACAATATATAGATGAAAATCAAGATATAGGGAACTATAGTACTATATATAGTATTGGGAGAGATAAGCCATGTTATATGTGATCAAGAAAGACGGAACAAGAGAGGTGTTTAATCCTCAGAAGATCGTGGCTGCCGTGAACAAATCAGCAGAGCGTATTCTTTATACTTTTTCAGATGAGGAGAAGGATTTTATCTGCAGATTTGCCCAGGAGCATGCGGATTCCCTTGGAAAAAACGAGATCGAGATCCAGGAGATGCACAACATCGTAGAGGGTGCCCTGGAGAGAGTGAATCCGGCTGTGGCCAAGAGCTACCGTGATTACCGTAATTACAAGCTGGATTTCATTCATATGATGGATGATGTTTACACCAAGAGCCAGGCCATCCGCTACATCGGTGACAAGAGCAATGCCAATACAGACAGCGCTCTGGTAGCTACCAAGAGAAGTCTTATTTTCAATGAACTGAACAAGGAACTTTACCGGAAATTCTTTATGAACCGCAATGAACTTCAGGCATGTAAGGATGGTTATATTTACATTCATGATCAGTCTGCACGTCTGGATACCATGAACTGCTGTCTGTTTGATGTGGCAGCTGTTTTAAGCGGCGGTTTTGAGATGGGTAATGTCTGGTACAATGAGCCGAAGACGCTGGATACGGCTTTTGACGTCATGGGTGATATCATCCTCAGTACGGCAGCCCAGCAGTACGGTGGATTTACCGTGCCGGAGGTAGATAAGATCCTGGCACCGTATGCGAAGAAGAGCTATGACAAGTATATCGCTGAGTTTATGAAATATTCCGATGAGAGCTGGACCGGCCGCGAGGAGAAAGCCATCGAGTATGCCCTTGACAAGGTCCGCAGAGAGTATGACCAGGGATGGCAGGGCATTGAGTATAAGCTGAATACCGTTGGCTCTTCCAGAGGAGATTATCCGTTTGTTACGGTAACACTGGGACTTGGAACCGAGCAGTTCGAGAAGATGTGTACCATTTCTCTTCTTAAGGTCCATCAGGGTGGTCAGGGTAAGGCCGGACATAAGAAACCGGTGCTTTTCCCGAAGATCGTATTCCTCTATGACAAAGAGATCCATGGCCCTGGAAAATGCTGCGAGGATATTTTTGAGGCTGGAGTGGAGTGCTCTTCCAAGACCATGTATCCGGACTGGCTGTCCATGTCCGGCGCAGGTTATATTTCCAGCATGTACAAGAAATACAAAAAGGTCATCAGCCCCATGGGATGCCGTGCCTTCTTAAGCCCGTGGTATGAGCGTGGCGGTATGGAACCGGCGGATGAGAACGATACACCTGTTTTTGTGGGACGTTTTAACATTGGTGCGGTAAGCCTTCATCTTCCGATGATCCTTGCCAAGGCCAGGGCAGAGAGCAGAGATTTCTATGAGGTTCTGGATTTCTACCTGGAAATGATCCGTAACCTGCACATCCGTACCTATGAGTACCTGGGGCAGATGAGAGCGTCTACCAACCCGCTTGCATACTGTGAGGGCGGTTTTTACGGCGGTCATCTGAAACCAAATGAAAAGATCGGCAAGATCCTGAAACCGATGACAGCTTCCTTTGGTATCACGGCTCTGAATGAGCTGCAGGAGCTTTACAATGGCAAGTCCATCGCAGAAGATGGAGCCTTTGCACTGGAAGTTCTGAAATATATCAATGACAAGGTAAATCAGTACAAGAAAGAAGACGGATACCTTTACGCGATCTACGGAACACCGGCAGAGAGTCTCTGTGGCCTTCAGGTAGAACAGTTCCGTAAGATGTACGGAATCATTGAGGGTGTTTCCGACAGACCATATGTGAGCAACAGTTTCCACTGCCATGTAACCGAGGATGTGACCCCAATCGAGAAACAGGATCTGGAGGGACGTTTCTGGGAACTTTGCAATGGCGGTAAGATCCAGTATGTACGTTATCCCATCGGCTACAACAAAGAAGCCATCCGTACTTTGATCCGCAGAGCTATGGATCTGGGATATTATGAAGGTGTGAACCTTTCCCTTGCATACTGTGATGACTGTGGACACGAGGAACTGGAGATGGATGTGTGTCCGGTCTGCGGTTCCAGAAACCTGACCAAGATCGACCGTATGAACGGCTATCTTTCCTACAGCCGCGTCCATGGGGATACCCGTCTGAATGAGGCGAAGATGGCTGAAATCGCTGAGAGAAAATCCATGTAACCGGATCGTGTAATACTATATTATGATAGTATGTTATATATGAGATATGTGAACAGAGATAACTTGGATATGGCGTCAGCTGCTGTATCTGAGTTGTCTCTGTTTTTTTTATAAAAAATCCCGCAGGGGAAATACCGGAAGTTCCGGAAATCCTCTGCGGGATGATAATACGTTCTTATGGAAATTATTTAATGATGGTACCTGTCTTCTCATGGTAGCCGTCTTTTGCATGGGCCATATCTGTGATGATAGTACGGCGTCCGGTTCCCTTTTCAACGAAGGAAACACCGGCTTCGATCTTCGGAAGCATGGAACCTGCTGCAAACTGATCGTCTGCAATGTATTTCTTGGCATCTTCAGTGGAGATGGTATCCAGGTAGGTCTCGTGATCGGTGTTATGATCAAGGCTTACTTTCTCAACGCTTGTAAGGATCATCAGTGTGTCGGCGTTCAGTTCTTCTGCCAGAAGTCCTGCTGCCAGGTCCTTCTCGATGATGGCGCTGGCTCCGTTCAGCTGAGTTCCCTGCTCAAGAACCGGGATTCCGCCGCCGCCTGCAGCAATGACGATCTGCTCTGCCTGGGAAAGAACCTTCACAGTCTCGATCTCTACGATCTTATGCGGTTTCGGTGCTGCAAGGATTCGTCTGTACTGTCCTTCGCCTACTTTTGTGACGAAGTTTCCTTTTTCTTCTTCGGCTTCGGCTTCTTCTGCATTGAGGACACGTCCGATGATCTTCTCCGGTTCGGAAAAAGCTTCATCATATGGGTCGATCACAACCTGTGTGAGGATGGTACTTACAGGTTTGTAGATTCCTCTGGAGATAAGCTCTGCACGAATGGCGTTCTGAAGGTCATAGCCGATATAACCCTGGCTCATGGCGGAACATACGGACATTGGTGCAAATGTATAATCAGGATGTGCCTTACCGAATTCGTTCATTGCGGTGTGGATCATCCCTACCTGCGGACCGTTGCTGTGGGAGATTACCACGCGGGTTCCTTCTTCTACCAGGTCTGCGATCACCTTCGCTGCGAGTCTGGTAGCTGTTTTCTGCTCAGGAAGTGTGGTGCCAAGTGCTCGGTGGCCTAATGCAACTACTACGGTTTTTTCGCTCATAGGAAATACCTCGTTTCTCTTTAAAATTGGAATGAAAATCAGTTACTGTGCCCAGTAACGAGTATTATATTTTATTATAAAAGACCTATGTTGGAAATGCAATAGAATTTTGCCGGAACTGTCAGACAAAGGAAAAACCGCCTGATTCGGTCAGGCGGTTCATTTCCTACTATTTTTTGAGGGGGGAGATAGAGAGTGGTTTTTCATCTATCCAAGACCTATTATATAGAGAAAATATGTTTAAAATATGTCGGTAATCTAAAAGAAATCGAAAATTTATAAAGAAAGTTTAAACAAACTTTATAATTTTTATATGTGGTTGCACATGGTGGAGGAATGTGATACATTGAAAAAGTCTTGATCCTGCGTTCTGTGGGATCTGTTCACGCATCGGTTCGATGCAGAAATCCATTTTTATCGTAACAGAAAAAAGCTGGTTATGCACAGTTTGCCGGGGAGGGATGCCTTTGTCTGTGGAAAAGTAAATTCCTGTAAAAAGATCATGTGTATAAGAAATGCCGATACAGGCAGAAATGAGGAAGATCCATGAAAAACAGAATATGGAAACAGGTAAAGAAAACCGGGATCGTGATGGCACTGACCGGAGCTGTGCTGAGTGGAGCGATGCAGCCACAACTGGTATCAGGGGCAGATTTTCTGCCGGGACAGGTGCCGTTCATCGACCAGAGTGTTTTCTGGAAGGACCAGGAAAAGGGACAGGCAGAACTGGGAATCCGGGTCCGTGGGTTGAATGAGTGGCTGTCAGGAAGAAGATTTTCGGACGAGGAAAATGCGCAGTGGGACGATGATCTTCAGGAGATCGAAGATCCGTCGGAAGACCAGGGAGAAACAGCGGATCCGTCTGTGGATGAGGATGAATGGCAGCAGGAAGAAGTGACAGAGCCGGAAATACCTGGAGATGGCATCGAAGAAGACGGAGCAGAAATGGAGGAAGGATATGAGTACATGGAGGAGCTGGCATCCGGGGAAACAGTACAGCCGGAGGATGAAGAGCAGGAGGAAACGGGTACGCTCGCACAGGAAGGAGCGACGGCCGGAGGAGAAGATCTAGGAGAAGAAGTGGCCGGAGTTGAGGAGCCGGCAAAACTGACACTGGTTACATATATTTCAGAATATTTTCTCCCGGAAACCGGTTTTCTTCCGGAAAATATGTCCGCCCGGCAGATTTCCATAAGGGGGCAGAATGGTGAGGATACAGAGATCACACGGCTGGAATGCCAGATGGAGATCGGGAAAGAGGGTGCAGATGAGAGGTTTTTCCAGATTCCACTGAGCCTGCGGCAGGAATACCTGTTTCCGGTGGAAAAAACCAGTTATCCGGTGACCCAGGAGGAACCTCTCCAAAAAGACAGGGCTGGTGCGGGGACTTTTCTTCTGACAGAAGAGAATGGAGAAAGTCTGGTGATTGCAGAAGGGATCTCGCCTTTTCTGGAAGTGGAGGCATCCGTGGCCGATATGGAGCTTTCCGTGACTGTGCCGGATCAGAAAATGAAAGCTGGGCAGACGATCCGATATCAGGTGGAAATCGCCAATACCGGAAAAATGGCCCTTAAGGATATCCGGCTGACCAGCAGCCTTTCCTGCCCTAAGATCGTCCAATATTGGGAGGCAGCAGATGATCTTAGTACAGAAGGGGC